>NZ_JBHWVI010000105.1:0-29126 GCF_042737005.1 Streptomyces sp. NPDC060027 | reverse complement strand
GGTTGATAGGCCAGATCTGGAAGGCGGGCAACCGCTGGAGGTGACTGGTACTAATAGGCCGAGGGCTTGTCCTCAGTTGCTCGCGTCCACTGTGTTGGTTCTGAAACCACGAACAACCGTCGTAGCTATGCCACGGCTCCGGTTGACAGTTTCATAGTGTTTCGGTGGTCATAGCGTGAGGGAAACGCCCGGTTACATTCCGAACCCGGAAGCTAAGCCTCACAGCGCCGATGGTACTGCAGGGGGGACCCTGTGGGAGAGTAGGACGCCGCCGAACAAATTTTGAAGAAAACCCCCGTACCGGGAAACCGGTCACGGGGGTTTTCTGCGTTTAGGGTCTTTGTTATGCGCTATGAACTGATCATTTTCGACAACGACGGCGTCCTCGTGGACAGCGAGCCGATCTCCAACACCCTTCTGGCCGCCTACCTCACCGAGCTGGGGCACCCCACCTCGTACGAGGACTCCTTGCGTGACTACATGGGCTCCGCCATGCACCGCATCCACGACATGGTCCTGGAACGCACCGGGCAGCGGCTGCCGGACGACTTCGACGACGTGTTCCACGCCCGGGTCTTCGCCGCCTTCGAGCGGGAACTGAAGCCCGTTCCCGGTGCCGGGCAGGTGCTGGAGAAGCTGGCCGCGGACGGAGTGCCCTACTGCGTGGCCTCCTCCGGGAGTCATGAGCGGATCCGGGTCGGGCATCGGACGACCGGACTCGACCGCTGGTTCGACGACGAGCGGATCTTCAGCTCGCAGGACGTGGGGCGGGGCAAGCCGGCCCCCGATCTGTTCCTCCAGGCGGCCGAGCGCATGGGTGTGCGGCCGGAGAAGTGTGCCGTCGTCGAGGACAGTCCGCTGGGGGTGCGGGCGGCCAACGCGGCCGGGATGGACGTGTACGGGTTCACGGCGATGACGCCGGCCGACAGGCTGGTCGGTGCCACCCAACTCTTCTCCGACATGGGGGAGTTGGCTGACCTGCTGGTATGACGGCATCCATCGGCGGGGGCTGACATATGTCATGCCGAGCTCCGGACGATCGTTTCTGTCGGCGGGTGGGGTCCGACCGCGAAGCTGAGTACATCGAAACGGGACGTACACAGTGACGACGGAGGGACCCGATCATGAGCATCACCGCCACCGAGTTCAGCACCGGAGAGACCGACCGCGCTGCCGCGGCGGTCGCCGGGACGGCCTCCACCACGGAGACCGCCGGCCCCCGGCCGAGCTTCCTGCCGCTGATCGTGGACGTGGCGGTGCCCGTCGGGTCGTACTACCTGCTCAAGAACGGGTTCGGGATGAGCACGCTGGCGGCGCTCGGCTGGAGCAGCGTCGTACCGGCGGTGCGGACCGGGTGGAGCGTGGTGAAGGAGCGCAAGGTCAACGCCCTGGCCGGACTGATCCTCTTCGTCAACGTGGTCGGGCTCGCCCTCAGCCTCGTCGCCGGTGACCCGCGGCTGATGCTGGCCAAGGACAGCGGGGTCAGCAGCGCGGTGGGTCTGGGCATCCTGGTGTCCGTGCGGCTCGGGCGGCCGATGATGACGCAGGCGATGAAGCCCTTCCTCGTGAAGGGGGACACGGCCAGGAGCGCGGCCTGGGACCGCCTGACGGCCGGCTCGGAGCGGTTTCGGAAGGCCGAGCGGACCTTCTCCCTCGTGTGGGGCTCGGTGCTCCTCGGTGAGTGCGTCGCGCGGGTCGTGGGTGCCTACACGCTGCCGATCGACACCATGGTCTGGCTCGGCACGGTCGTCATGATCGCCTCGATGGTCCTCGCCTTCCTGCTCAGCGGGCGCTTCGCGGTCGTCCCGATGGAGAAGATGCTCGAGCGGGAGCTCGCCGCCGGTGCCGGAACGGACCGCTGAACGGCCTCCCTCCGAAGAGCTGAGCAAAATTCACCTTCGGTTGGATCTACCCACCGGTAAGCCGGGGCCCTACGCTCGCCGCCATGACAGATGTGCTGCGGCGCGGTAGGGCCTCTTTGGCGTTCAGTTTCTTCGCTCAGGGCGCCGCCTTCGCGTTGCTCGTGACGCGCATCCCGGCCATCCAGGACCGCTACGGGATCTCCGACGCGCTGCTGCCGGCGTTCCTGGCGGCCGTCCCGATCCTCGCCGGGGTGGGAAGCGTCGCCACCGAGCACCTGGTCAAGCGGATACCCCCCAGCAGCGTCCTGCGGTGGTCGCAGCCCGTCGTGCTGCTCGCCCTGCTCGGTGTCGGGGCCGGTGACCAGCTCGTGGAGGTGGCGGTCGCCCTCGGTGCCTTCGGCCTCGCGGTCGGCGCTCTCGACGCCTCCATGAACATGCTCGGGGTGAGCCTCCAGCGGTCGTACGGGCGCAGCATCATGCTGGGATTCCATGCCGCGTACAGCCTGGGCGGGATCGTGGGCGCCTCGCTCGCCTGGGCCGGGGCGCACTGGCAGCTGCCGCTCTTCGTGTCGTATCTGCCGGTCGTGCTGGTGCTGCTTCCGCTCGCTCTCGTGGCGAGCCGGTGGTACGTCGACGGCGGTGCGGCCCCGGACGGGAAGGACGCGACGGCCGAGGACGGTGCCGGTGCCGGGCCTCTCGTCTTCAAGCTGCTGCTGCCGCTGTGCCTGGTGATGACGTTCGCCTACATCGGGGACTCGACCGTCTCCAACTGGAGCGCGAAGTATCTGAACGACGTGCTGGGCAGTTCGGAGCAGCTGTCGACGGTTCCGTACAACGTCTACATGGTGATGACGCTGGTGGGGCGGGCCGTCGGGGACTTCGGGGTGCGGCGGTTCGGGGCCGTGGCGGTGGTGCGGCTGGGCGCCGTGGTCGCCGCGCTCGGGTTCGGGGTGGTGGCGGTCGCGCCGGGGGCCTGGGTGGGCATGCTGGGGTTCACGCTGGTGGGGCTCGGGCTGTGTGTGATCGTGCCGCAGACCTTCGCGGCGGCCGGGCGGCTCTTCCCGGGGGCGTCGGACACGGCGATCGCGCGGCTGAACATCTTCAACTACGTCGGGTTCCTGATCGGTTCGCCGTTGGTGGGCGCGCTCGGCGACGCGTGGAGCTACCGCGGAGCCATGGTCGTACCGATGGTGCTGGTCCTCGCGACCTTGGGGTACGCCCGCTCGTTCGATCCTCAACCGGACCGATACGGTGACGTGCATGAGCGGCCGCGCACAGCTGATGTGGGACGAGGCAGTAACGGGGTATGACTTCGGTCCGGACCATCCCATGGATCCGGTCCGGCTCGCCCTGACCCGGGGACTCGTCGACGCCTTCGGGCTCGACCGGGACGTCGACGTGGTCTCGGCGAAGCCCGCGGGGGACTCGACCCTGCGGCTGGTGCACCGCGAGGACTACGTGGAGGCGGTCAGGGCCGCGTCCGCCGATCCCGAGTCGGCCGACCCGTCGTACGGTCTCGGGACCATGGACGATCCCGCGTTCGCCGGGATGCACGAGGTGTCCGCGATGATCGCCGGGCAGTCCGTGGGGGCGGCGGAGGCGGTGTGGCGCGGGGAGGCGCTGCACGCGGTGAACTTCGCGGGCGGGCTGCATCACGCGATGCCCGGCGGCGCTTCCGGGTTCTGCATCTACAACGACGCCTCGCTGGCCATCGCCCGCCTCCTGGAGCTGGGCGCCGAGCGGGTCGCGTACATCGACGTCGATGTGCACCACGGCGACGGCGTCCAGGCGGCCTTCTGGGAGGACCCGCGGGTTCTCACGATCTCCTTGCACGAGCATCCGCGGACGCTGTTCCCGGGGACCGGGTGGCCCGAGGAGACGGGGGCCGACAGCGCGGAGGGCACGGCGGTCAATGTCGCGCTGCCGGCCGGTACCGGGGACGAGGGCTGGCTGCGGGCCTTCCATGCCGTGGTGCCCGAGCTGATCGCCGACTTCCGGCCTCAGGTGCTGGTCACCCAGCACGGCGCGGACACCCATTTCGAGGACCCGCTCGCGCATCTCGCCGTATCGCTCGACGCGCAGCGGGCCGTGCAGGTCGCCTGTCACGACCTGGCGCACGAGTACGCCGACGGGCGCTGGGTCGCGCTGGGCGGCGGCGGGTACGCGGTGGTGGAGGTGGTGCCGCGCTCGTGGACGCATCTCGTGGCCGTCGCGGCGGGCCGTCCCATCGAGCCGGAGACGGTGATCCCGGAGAGCTGGCGGCAGCAGGTCTTCGCCCGCACCCGGCAGTTGGCGCCGATGCGGATGACGGACGGGCGCCGGCCGGTGTCCTGGAAGGACTGGGAGGCGGGGTACGACCCGGCGGACCGTCTCGATCAGGCGATCGTGGCCACGCGCCGTGCCGTGTTCCCGCTGCGGGGGATGCTGCCGTAGGCCTGCGTCACCCCTGGGCGACGGTCGACGCAGAGCCACTGTCAACTGGCGCTCGGTTCCCCTGTGTTGTGAGAGCGGGGGCCCCAAGGATGGCTGCGGGGCCTTCTGTCGCTGCCCTGTCGCCGGCGTCACGATGGGCTATTAGGCCAACTGTGGGGCATTTCTCGCTTTTTGTGCGTGCGGCGTCGGCGGATGCGTCAGCATCGCTGACGTGTTGAGCACCGGAGCTTTGCGTGCACATCTGCTGGCCGCCCGGCTGGCCGGGCCCGTGGCCACCTCGCGCGAGGAGAGTCTGCGCAGCTACCGGCTCTTCGCCGCCCGCGACCCACGTCTGTTGCTCGGACTTGATCCCGAATGGAACTGGCGGCAGCGGGACTTGATCGAGTTGATGGCCGACAAGTGCGGAGTTTCGGCCGATCCCTCGCACACTTCGGGGCATGATGTGATCGACCCGGAGCGGACCCTGGCGGCTCTCGACGTCTTCGCGGAACGACTCGGTGAAGCCGCCCGGCATCGTCACCCTGTGCTTCTCGGTACGGGTCACCCACACCGGCTGATCGCCTTCTACGCCGCTCTCGCGGACGCGCTGTCGGCGGCGGGATGTACCGTCCTCACCCCCGCGCAGGGTAGCTCTGTCGACATAACGACCCGGTTCGGTCTACGCACGTACAACCTCGACTACGTACAGGGCGTCGCGCTGGTGCGCGAACCCGGGGCCGGGGCCGCCGGTCGTGCGACCGGCGCACACACCCACTCGCCGCTGCCGGTTCGGACCGTTCTGGCGGCCGCGGCCGAGGCTGGAGGACCCCTCCCGGAGCTGGTCATCGGAGACCATGGATGGGTCTGCGGAGCAGGTCAGCTGGGGTTCGAGGCCATCGGTCTCGCCGATACGGACGATCCCGCGCTGTTCGTCGGAGAGGCAGAGGGGCGGGTGTCCGTCGCCGTTCCGCTTGATGACGCTGTGCGGTCTGATTACTACCGACCGCTTACTCGCTATGTACTCAATCGAGCGTGTCTGTCACAGTAGGCGGCCGACGGCATCCCCTCTTCCCCACTCGCATCACCCGCCCCTACATTGGGGAGTGAGCACGCAACGACGAAGAGTCACCGGAAGGGGAAGCCGGTGACCGTCGAGTGCGGAAGGTTCAGGTGTGTCATGGCTGCAGGCGAGAGGCCTCTGAACGAGGTTCAGTTCCTTACCGTGGCGGAAGTCGCCTCGGTGATGCGAGTGTCGAAGATGACCGTGTACCGCTTGGTGCACAGCGGTCATCTGCCGGCGATCCGGGTGGGGAGGTCCTTCCGGGTGCCGGAGCAAGCGGTTCACGAGTACCTCCGTGAGAGCTATGTGGGGGTGGAGACCGCCTGACGGCGTTTCCGGGAGACCGTTCGCGATCTCCCGGAAACACCTCGATTACGACCTCGGCTCTCGGACGGGTAGGCTGGCCCCTCATAGGTCGTGTGGGCCCATGCAGCCCAGCACCGAGTAAAGAAGAAGTGAGCGAGGGTAGTCGTGGGCTCTGTTATCAAGAAGCGGCGCAAGCGGATGGCGAAGAAGAAGCACCGCAAGCTGCTCAAGCGCACTCGCGTTCAGCGTCGCAACAAGAAGTAAGCGGCGCCGCGGAAACGCGTACTGTGGCCCCCCACCTCGAAGGTGGGGGGCCACAGGCATACCTGGCCGCGAGACGGCTACCCGGAAGGCCGGCCGCGGGCCGGCCCGGGAGGCGGCCGAGGCCCGCGGGACGCCGGGCGTCGACGAAGCGTCGGGCCGCGATGGCACCCGGGCCGACGTCAGGGTTCGGGCGCGATGGCACCCGGGCCGACGGGCGGGCGCGGTGGCACCCGGGCCGACGGGAAGGGCCGGCCGCAGCCGCGTCCGGGAAGAAGGACCCCGAAAAACCGCTCGAACATCGAATAGGTTCAGCCACACGCGCCGCGTACGGCTGTGGGCCGAATGGCTTGGTCTGGTCGTCCGTCTGCGGCTGTCGTCACTTCGTGCAGTGGGCGGTCATCACAGCGCAACATCAACCCGCTAAGTTGGCCGCACACGGGGAACGCGGCAGGTACGAGCGGAGCTACGTCCAGTTCTGGAAGGAAGGCGCTGATCTTGGGGAAGGTCGTGCTCGTGACCGGGGTGGCCCGACAGCTGGGGGGCCGGTTCGTACGACGGATCCAGCGTGACCCGCAGGTGGACCGGGTGATCGCCGTGGACGCGGTGCCGCCCGAGCACCACATCGGCGGCGCCGACTTCGTGCAGGCCGACATCCGGCAGCCGACGATCGCGCGGGTCCTCGCCGAGTACTCCGTCGACACGGTCGTGCACATGGACGTGACGGGCACGGCGCTGGGCTCCGGCAGCCGGACCACGGTCAAGGAGACCAACGTCATCGGCACCATGCAGCTGCTCGGCGCCTGTCAGAAGTCTCCGACGGTCAAGCGGCTCGTCGTGAAGTCCAGCACGAACGTCTACGGCTCGGCGCCCCGCGACCCCGCCGTCTTCACCGAGACCACCTCGCCCAAGTCGCTGCCCAGCGGCGGCTTCGCGAAGGACACGGTCGAGGTCGAGGGGTACGTACGCGGCTTCGCGCGCCGCAGGCCCGATGTCGCCGTGTGCGTGCTGCGGTTCGCCAACATCCTCGGCCCGAGCGCGGACTCGCCGCTCGCCTCGTACTTCTCGCTGCCGGTCCTGCCGACGGTGTTCGGCTACGACCCGCGGCTCCAGTTCGTCCACGAGAGCGACGTCATCGAGGTGCTCCGGCTCGCCTCGCACGATCCGCAGCGCGGCACCCTCAACAGCGGCACGTTCAACATCGCCGGCGACGGCGTCCTGCTGCTCTCGCAGTGCGCGCGGCGCCTGGGCCGGCCCACGGTCCCGCTGCTGCTGCCGGCCCTCAGCTGGGCCGGCACGGCCGTGCGTACCCTGGGTGTGACGGACTTCTCGCCGGAGCAGCTGCGGCTGCTCACGCACGGCAGGGTGGTCGCGACGATCCAGATGCGCGAAACCCTGGGCTACCAGCCGAAGTACACGACGGCGGAGACCTTCGCGGACTTCGCCCACAGCCGGGGGCCCGGACTCCTGCCCCCGGAGGCCCTTGCGGGGGCCGTGGACCGGATCGCCGCCCTGCCGCTTCTGGGCGGCGGCCACACCCCGACGCAGAGCGCCAACTGAGGAGCGCATCAACGATGGCGGACGCCAAGGTCATTCCGTTCGACGACGACCGGTCGCGCGGGGCTGCTGTGCAGCGCCCGGCGCGGCGCCGGGCCGCGGGGAGCCGGCGCAAGGGCGAGCCCGTAGTGGTACGCGAGGTCCAGCCGCTGCCCGGGCGGACCGTACCGCAGGATGATGTTCCCGTGACGCATGAGGAACAGCAGCCCCAGCAGCCTCAGCAGGGCGGTAGCGGCCTGGAGCAGCGCATCGCGGGGGGCCTGGCCTTCCTGCGCCGCAGGCTCACGGGCGACTACGAGATCGACGAGTTCGGGTACGACCAGGAGCTGACCGACCAGGTCCTGATGTCGCTGATCCGGCCGCTGTACGAGAAGTACTTCCGCGTCGAGGTGAAGGGCGTCGAGAACATTCCGTCGGAGGGTGGCGCCCTGATCGTCGCCAACCACTCGGGCACCCTGCCGCTGGACGGCCTGATGATGCAGGTCGCCGTCCACGACAACCACCCCGCGAACCGTCACCTCCGCCTGCTCGCCGCCGACCTGGTCTTCATGCTGCCGGTGGTCAACGAGCTGGCCCGCAAGGCCGGTCACACCCTGGCCTGCGCGGAGGACGCCGAGCGGCTCCTGGAACGCGGCGAACTGGTCGGCGTGATGCCGGAGGGCTTCAAGGGCATCGGCAAGCCCTTCAGCGAGCGCTACAAGCTCCAGCGCTTCGGCCGGGGCGGCTTCGTCTCGACGGCGCTGCGCGCGGGCACCCCGATCATTCCGTGCTCGATCGTCGGCGCGGAGGAGATCTACCCGATGATCGGCAACGCGAAGACCCTCGCGCGGCTGCTGGGGTTCCCCTACTTCCCGATCACTCCGACGTTCCCGTGGCTGGGTCCGCTCGGCGCGATCCCGCTTCCCACCAAGTGGACGATCCAGTTCGGCGAGCCGATCCGCACGGACGGCTATCCGTCGGAGGCGGCCGAGGACCCGATGCTGATGTTCAACCTGACCGACCAGGTCAGGGAGCAGATCCAGCACACCCTGTACAAGCTGCTGGTGCAGCGCAGGTCCGTGTTCTTCTGATCATGCAGTTACGGTTCTGCTGATCATGTCCTGATATGCCTGTACGTCGATGGGGGCGCCCTTCCCGAGAAGGGCGCCCCCATCGACGTAGCCGAGTGGCGGCGTCAGTCGCTGTCCTCCGTGTCGATGCCGAGGCCCGGCAGGAGACCGGGCAGCAGGGGCGGGAGCGTGACGTCGGGTTCGCTCGTCGCGTTGCCCTTGCCGCTGCTGTCGGACGACGGGGTGGTGCTGGTGTCGTCCTGCGGCGGGTCGAGCAGGCCGCCGGTGTTGCCGCCGAGCAGCCCGTCGCTGCTGCTGCCCGAGCTGGAGGGCCTGGGCTTGCCGCTGCTGTGGCTTCCGCTCGTGGAGCCGCTGGTGGCGCTGGGCGCAGGGGTGTCCTTGCCGGGCGAGCCGGTGGACTCCTCGCTTCTGCCCCGGTGACGTCCGGTGCCCTCGGGGGCGGGCGTCCTGGGCAGCAGCGAGCGCAGCGGGCCGACCTCTTCGTCTATGGCCTCGAAGACCGACGACACCTGGTCACTGACGTCGCCGAGCTGCACGGGCAGCCGGTCGCGCAGCGCGCCCCAGGCCTCGCGGTGCGACTGGGAGAAGGCGGACAGGGCCTGGATGGGGCCCAGTGAGCCGTCCCGTTCGTACGCCTCGTGCAGCAGGCGGTGACCCTCGGAGGCGTCGTGCTGCATGCCGGACAGGGCGCGGCGGACCTCGCCCAGGGACTCGTGGTCGAGCTGTCCCGAACGGCCGCGCTCCATCAGCCGGCGGGCCTCGCTCAGGCGGTTCGAGGCCTGGTCGAGGTAGAGCTCGCCCCGGTCACTGTCGCCGTGGGCCAGACCCAGCTTGATGTCCTCCATGCCCCGCTTGAGCCCGTAGAGCGAGTCGCCGGGCAGCGCGTCGGAGCTCGCGGCGGCCACACCGCCGAAGGCTCCGGCGGCCACACCGACGGTGAGCCCGCCCGCGGCGAGCCCCTTGGACAGCCGGGACCGGGGCCGTAGCTTCCCCAGTCCGGTCGCCCGGTGCGCGCCCTTGGCCCGATGGGACCTCTGCTCGGGCACGGCACGGTCCCAACCCTCGCCTCCGGCGGCGGTGCCTTCCAGCAGCATGGCCTCCATCGCGGCGACGAGCTGGGCTCGCTGCACGATCTTGACCTCGGGGTCCAGCTCCGGTTTGGGCAGCTCGCCGAGACCGGTGGCAAGAGCCAACAGCAGCTCTTGCTCGGTCTGTTCCGTAGCAGCCCGGGACGGTGCCGACCCATCGGGCTGCTCGGCCGCCGTGCCCTGGTCGGACTCCTCCAGGGCCTGGGCGAAGGCGTTCGCCCGCCGGTGTGCCGATACGTTCGCGATCACTGGCGGCACCTCCTCTCGTCATGACGGTCGGCTCCCCAGGGGGTCCTGAGGGTTGCACCCCCTGGCCGTATCCGCACGATCGGGTGATCGGCGATGGCCAAGGCGTGACCACAGGGAGCCTGTATCCCGCACAACGAGCGTCACGGCACTTGGGTTACGGACGACGGATGATCGGACCGCGAAGTCAACAGACTTTTACGGAAGGTGAGTTGAGTGTCGCTGAACGTGCGGGATCACTGCGGGTCGAAGCGGGTTCAGCGGACGTCGTCCGGCAGGAGCCGGGCCAGGGTGCGGACGGCCCGGTACTGGAGGGTCTTGATCGCCCCCTCGTTCTTGCCCATCACCCGGGCGGTCTCGGCGACCGAGAGCCCCTGGAGGAAGCGGAGCGTCACACACTCCTGCTGCTGAGGGTTGAGCCGACGCACGGCGTCAAGGAGCGCGGCGTTGGAGAGTGACTCCAGGACGGAGTCCTCGGGTGAGCGCTCGACCTCGTTGGCGTCGAGCATCTCGCCGGTGGTCACCTCCAGCCGGAAACGGCTGGACTTGAAGTGGTCGGCGACCAGATTCCGGGCGATGGTCACGAGCCAGGCGCCGAAGTCGCGCCCCTGCCAGGTGAACGTGCCGATCCGCCGCAGTGCCCGCAGAAAGGTCTCGCTGGTGAGGTCCTCGGCAGTCGCCTTACCTCCCACCCGGTAGTAGATGTAGCGGTACACGGTGTCGCTGTACTGGTCGTAGAGCCGTCCGAAGGCGTCGGCCTCGCCGGCCTGGGCGCGCTCCACGAGATCCATCATCCGGGCGCTGTCACTGTCCGCGGCCGGACGGCGTGCGGTGGTGGCCGAGCCTGAGCGGCCCCGCCTGCCGACCGCCGCGTTGCCGTCGGCCAGGGCATAGCAAGGGCCGACGGGCGCGGGGAGGGCGAAGGCGGGGACGGCGTACGCGGTGGGGACGAAGCCGCGCAGACGGTCCAGGACCGTTGCGCGCAGCGTAGCCAGGCCCGAGGCGTCAACCCCGACGTGTGAGTACACGGGACTCCCAGAGGCAGAGCTTCCATCACGTGCAGTGCGGGACCTTTCACCCGTCGTAGCGACGGAGGGGTACCGGTTTGCGTCTGAGGAGAATAACGCTTCGTACAGGCAGCACTACACCCAGTTGCTAAAATCATCGATTACGTCGCTTCTGATGCGGTTCGATGCCTGTTCAAGTGCCGGACGATGACCGCTTGTTGATCGAGTCGGTTCGTGTTCCGTCTGAGTACAGGGCGTGTTGTGCCCGCCTGCGGTGAACATGACTGGGCTGCCCACGGTGTGGGTAGGACCATGTGATTGCCTCGCGGAGGAGTGCTCCCGTCCCAGGTCCGGACAGGTTTTCGCCCCCTCCGCCCCTACCCTTCCCACCGCTGGGGCTCCGCCCCGGACCCCGCTCCTCAAACGCCGGAGGGGCCGAATCTCGCACCCGCAGCGGATATCGCACGGAGGGGCCGTGCCGGTACATCCCGAATGTCCGTCACTTACGTCCGGATCGAGCAGCGGCTCGCGTCAGAACTGACGTCTGATCCAGCGGCGACGGACTGGGATGTACCGGCACGGCCCCGACCCACGACGAACCCGCGGGAGACGCCGACAGGCCGAATGTCAGCGGCGGCGGCGGTGCAGGGCGATCGCGGCGGCCGTGCCGCCGGCCACCGCACCGACCCCGGCCGCGGCGGGAATCCCGACCTTCGCGGCCTTGCGCGCCGTGCGGTAGTCCCGCAGCCGCCAGTCGAAGTCCCGCGCGTGCTTGCGCAGTTTCGCGTCCGGGTTGATCGCGTACGGGTGCCCGACCAGCGAGAGCATCGGAATGTCGTTGTGCGAGTCGCTGTACGCCGCGCAGCGGGCCAGGTCCAGGCTCTCCGCGGACGCCAGCGCCCGCACCGCCTCTGCCTTGGCCGGACCGTGCAGGGGTTCGCCGACCAGCTTGCCGGTGTAGACCCCGTCCACCGATTCCGCGACCGTGCCCAGGGCGCCCGTGAGACCGAGCCGCCGCGCGATCACCGTGGCGATCTCCACCGGCGCCGCCGTGACGAGCCACACCTTCTGCCCGGCGTCCAGGTGTGCCTGGGCGAGGGCGCGGGTGCCGGGCCAGATCCGCTCGGCCATGTACTCGTCGTAGATCTCCTCGCCGATCGACATCAGCTCGGAGACCCGATGGCCCTTCACGATCGACAGCGCGGAGTCGCGCGCGTCCTGCATGTGCTCGGGGTCCTCGATGCCGGCCAGCCTGAACCACGCCTGCTGCCAGGCGAACCGGGCCAGGTCGCGGGTCTCGAAGAACTTCCGCTTGTACAGGCCCCGTCCGAAGTGGAAGAGGGCAGCACCTTGCATCACGGTGTTGTCGAGATCGAAGAAGGCGGCGGCCCGGTCGTCGCCGAGCACCGGGAAGTCGGGTTCGTCCGGCGGTGCCAGTTCTTCCAGTTCCTGCGAGGACTTGCGCGCTGCCTCCGCAGAGGCCTCGCCTGCCAACACGCTCCGCGCCGTGGCGGAGCGCCTACGGGGAGTGAGCCATCCGAGAGCGGCCATGTCGTGAGCATAGCCAGTCCGTTCGGTGCTTCCGGAGTCGACAGGATTCGACGCTGTGAACTCTCCGCGACCGTGCCGTTAAACAACCGATCCGATGCGCTGTGGCCGCGGCGCGTCGGCCCTGCGCGAGGGCCGGTTGTCACATAAAGCGCTGAGCGTGCCCGTGGGGGCGTCCGGGGGCGGGAGAATGGCGCATATGAGCCCCATGTTCCGGCGCAGCGACCGCCGTACGCAGAGCAGGGCGCCCGAGGAGCGTCTGGTGACGTTGATCGGGAAGCCCGGGTGTCATCTGTGTGATGACGCACAGGAAGTGATCGAGAAGGTGTGCGCCGATCTCGGGGTCCCCTGGGAGAAGAAGGACATCACCGAGGACGAGGAACTGCACCGCCAGTACTGGGAACAGATCCCCGTCGTCCTGGTGGACGGCGCCCAGCACACCTTCTGGCGTGTGAACGAGGAACGCCTTCGCAAAGCCCTCGCCCGGTGAATCCCGTGCGGGGACGCCCGCCGCGCCCGTGATGTGCCCCGACTTGTGACCTGACTGAGTAGTCCAAGTGGTCGGGAAAGTCGCCTAGGATCGACGGCGATTGGTCTCGGGGGCGGGATTCGTTGAGGAGAGTGTGCGGTTTTGCCCCCTTCAAGTGCGGAACGAAGCGGTCCGTGCGCCGGTTCCATACGCGCGCGCCGGGCATGCGTGACCCCGGTCACGTTGGCCGGGCAAATCGGACACCGTCTTTGTGCACGCGTTCACAAAGACATAGCCTGCATTCGACGGGGCGGTCTAGGTACGTGTGACCGCCTAAAGCCCCGCTCTACCCGCAGGAGCACCGTGGCAACTGGCCGAACTCACCGACCGGCGACCCGCAGCCGAGGGATTCCCGAGGCCACCGTCGCCCGGCTTCCGCTGTACCTCCGAGCCCTCACCGCACTGTCGGAGCGCTCGGTGCCCACGGTCTCATCCGAGGAGCTCGCGGCCGCGGCGGGGGTCAACTCCGCGAAACTGCGCAAGGACTTCTCCTACCTCGGCTCCTACGGGACGCGCGGTGTGGGGTACGACGTCGAGTATCTCGTGTACCAGATCTCCCGCGAACTGGGCCTGACCCAGGACTGGCCGGTAGTGATCGTCGGCATCGGCAACCTCGGTGCGGCACTGGCCAATTACGGAGGGTTCGCCTCGCGCGGGTTCCGTGTCGCCGCGCTCATAGACGCGGATCCCGCGATGGCCGGCAAGCCCGTCGCCGGAATCCCGGTCCAGCACACGGACGAGCTGGAAAAGATCATCGACGAGAACGGTGTCTCGATCGGTGTCATCGCCACCCCGGCCGGAGCCGCCCAGCAGGTCTGCGACCGACTGGTGGCCGCCGGAGTCACCTCCATCCTGAACTTCGCGCCGACCGTCCTGACCGTCCCGGACGGTGTCGACGTGCGCAAGGTCGATCTCTCCATCGAGCTGCAGATCCTCGCCTTCCACGAGCAGCGCAAGGCCGGCGAGGAGGCCGAGGCGCAGGCCGGTGCCGCCGCCACGGCCGCGCAGGAGAACAACCGCAAAGGGCCCGACGGGGATGTTCCCGCCGTGATGCCGGCATGAGTCTCCTCGTCGTCGGGCTGAGCCACCGCAGCGCTCCGGTGAGCGTTCTGGAGCGGGCCGCGCTGTCCCCGGACGCGCAGGTCAAGCTGCTCCAGGACACCCTCGCCGCCGAGCCGGCCGCCGAGGGCGCGGTGCTCGCCACCTGCAACCGCATCGAGCTGTACGCCGACGTGGACAAGTTCCACGCGGGCGTCGCCGAGCTGTCCACGCTCCTCGCCCAGCACAGCGGCGTCGGCCTGGAGGAGCTCACTCCCCATCTGTACGTGCACTACGAGGACCGGGCCGTCCACCATCTCTTCTCGGTGGCCTGCGGCCTGGACTCGATGGTCGTCGGCGAGGGTCAGATCCTCGGCCAGATCAAGGACGCGCTCGCCACCGCGCAGGAACTGCACACCGCGGGCCGCCTCCTCAACGATCTGTTCCAGCAGGCCCTGCGGGTCGGCAAGCGCGCCCACTCCGAGACCGGCATCGACCGCGCCGGACAGTCCCTGGTCACCTTCGGCCTGGAGCAGCTGTCCGCCGGGCGGGCGGTCGAGGCCTGGGCCAAGGACAAGAAGGCCCTCGTCATCGGCGCCGGCTCGATGTCCTCGCTGGCCGCCGCGACGCTCGCGCGCGTCGGCGTCGGCGAGATCGTGATCGCCAACCGCACCCAGGACCGCGCCGAGCGCCTCGCCGAGATTCTCACCGGCGGCGACGACACGGACGTGGTGGCCCGCGCGGTACCGATGGACTCGGTACCGGTCGAGCTGACACGTGCCGACATCGCCGTCTCCTGCACCGGAGCGACCGGGATCGTCCTGACGGCCGAGTCGGTCGCGGCCGCCGTCGAAGGACGTACGGGAACGCCCGCGGCCGTACGCGACGAGGCGTCGGCCGGTCCGGCCGGGCACCTCGCGTCCACCAGCCTCGGCACCGAGGACGGCTGTCCGCTGGACCTGTCCGCCGTGCAGGGCGCCACCGGCTTCTCCGTCATGGGCGAGGCGGCCGTCGCCGGAATGGACGCCGCCACCCTGGAGCAGCACGCGGCCTGGGTGGACAAGGGCACCGGGACCGTCGAGCGCCGCGACAGCCGTCGTGCGCCCGACGCCGACGCCGACGTCATCACCGCGCTGGCCGCGACCGTCGCCACGATCGGCCGCATCCCCGAGCGCCGCAGGCCCGAACCCGTCGCCGAGGCCCCGCGCCCCGCGCCGGTGCTCGCGCTGCTCGACCTCGCGATGCCCCGTGACATCGACGCGGCCGTGCACCGGCTGCTCGGTGTGCGGCTCGTCGACCTCGAGTCGCTGGCCGACGCCTCCGCGGACGCGCCGATGGCCGCGGACGTGGACCAGGTGCGCCGGATCGTCTCCGACGAGGTGGCCGCGTTCGGCGCCGCCCAGCGGGCCGCGCACATCACCCCCACTGTCGTGGCGCTGCGCGCCATGGCCGCCGATGTCGTCGCGAACGAGATCGCCCGGCTGGACGGACGGCTGCCGGACCTCGACGACAAGCAGCGCGGCGAGATCAACCAGACCGTGCGGCGCGTCGTCGACAAGCTGCTGCACGCGCCGACCGTACGGGTCAAGCAACTCGCCGCCGAACCCGGCGGTGCCGGGTACGCGGACGCGTTGCGGACCCTGTTCGACCTGGACCCGGAGACGGTCGCCGCCGTCTCGCGGGCCGAGAACAACACCGAGAACGCCAAGAACCGAGGGCGAGCATGAGTGAGCAGGCTTTGAGGCTCGGGACCAGGCGCAGCAAACTCGCCATGGCCCAGTCCGGGCAGGTGGCGGACGCCGTGAGCCAGGTGACCGGACGGCCCGTCGAGCTCGTTGAGATCACGACGTACGGCGACATCTCCCGCGAGAACCTCGCGCAGATCGGCGGCACGGGAGTCTTCGTGACCGCGCTGCGGGAGGCACTGGTGCGCGGGGAGGTCGACTTCGCCGTGCACTCCCTCAAGGATCTGCCGACCGCGCAGCCCGAGGACCTCGCGCTGGCCGCCGTGCCGGTGCGCGAGGACGTGCGCGACGTGCTCGTCGCCCGCGACGGGCTGACCTTCGCGGAGCTACCGGACGGCGCACGCGTGGGCACCGGCTCGCCGCGGCGCATGGCCCAGCTGAACGCGTACGCGCGCAGCCACGGGATGACGATCGAGACGGTCGCCATCCGCGGGAACGTCGACACCCGCATCGGGTACGTCCGCGCCGGGGAGCTCGACGCCGTCGTGCTCGCCGCCGCCGGACTCAACCGGATCGGCCGCATCGACGAGGTCACCGACTTCCTGTCGGTCGACAATGTTTTGCCCGCCCCCGGCCAGGGGGCCCTCGCGATCGAGTGTGCCGCGGACAACGCGGACCTCGTCGCCGCGCTCGGAGAGCTCGACGACCCGTTCACCCGGGTCGCCGTGACAGCCGAGCGATCCCTGCTTGCCGCCCTGGAGGCCGGCTGCAGCGCACCCGTGGGTGCGCTGGCCGACCTTCTGGCCGACGGGCAGATTGTCAAGGAGATGCGCCTGCGCGGCGTCGTCGGCACGACCGACGGCTCGACGCTGGTGCAGCTGTCCACCACCGGTCCCGTGCCCGAGACACATGACCAGGCGATGTCGCTCGGCCGTGAACTCGCCGCCGAGATGCTTGCCAAGGGCGCGGCCGGTCTGATGGGGGAGCGAGCACTGTGAGCCCCACCAACCTTCCCGCCGGTCCGGACCACGGGCACGTCACCTTCCTGGGTGCCGGACCCGGAGATCCAGGGCTGCTGACACTGCGCGCCGTAGAGGCGCTGGCGAACGCGGACGTCCTCGTCGCCGAGCACGATGTGCTCGACGTGGTACGCGTTCACGCCAGACAAGGCGTCGCTGTTCTGAGCACGGATCCGGACACTTCGCCGGATACGTACCAGAGCACAGGCACGCCTCAGCTGACGGTTGTTGACAGCACGTCAACAACCGTTGGTGACCCCGCGTCGAGGGACGCGGCCAATCTTGTCATGACGGCCGCACGGGGCGGCAAGCGGGTCGTGCGTGCGGTGTCCGGTGACCCCGGGCTCGACACCTACGCCGCCGAGGAGATGCTGGCCTGCGCCCGCGCGGGCGTTCCGTTCGAGGTCGTGCCCGGCATCGCCGCCGCCGTCGGTGTGCCCGCCTACGCGGGTGTGCCGCTGCGGGACGCGCAGGGCGCGGACGTACGGTTCGTCGACGCGCGGACCGCCTCGGACCGCTGCTGGACCGAGGTCGGCGCCTCCGACGGCACCGTCGTCGTGTCGGCGACCCTTGACTCCGTGGCCGCGGCCGCGGGCGAGCTCGTGGCCTCCGGCCGCAAGCCCGACACCCCGATGGCGGTGACGATCGCCGGTACCACGACCCGGCAGCGCACCTGGTCGGCAACGCTCGGCACGATCGCGCAGACGCTGAAGCAGGCGAAGGTGCTGCCGTCCCCGGACGGTGGCCGCCCGGTGATAGCCGTGGTCGGTGAGCGTTCCGCCGCCGCCCAGCGCGACCAGTTGTCGTGGTTCGAGTCCAAGCCGCTGTTCGGCTGGAAGGTGCTCGTGCCGCGGACGAAGGAGCAGGCGGCGTCGCTCTCCGACCAGCTGCGGTCGTACGGGGCCGTCCCGCACGAGGTGCCGACGATCGCCGTCGAACCTCCGCGCACACCCCAGCAGATGGAGCGCGCGGTCAAGGGCCTGGTGACCGGCCGCTACGAGTGGATCGCCTTCACCTCGGTGAACGCGGTCAAGGCCGTGCGGGAGAAGTTCGAGGAGTACGGGCTCGACGCCCGTGCCTTCGCGGGCATCAAGGTCGCGGCCGTCGGCGAGTCGACCGCGAAGGCGCTCATCGCCTTCGGCGTGAAGCCGGACCTGGTGCCGAGCGGGGAGCAGTCCGCCGCCGGTCTCCTGGAGGACTGGCCGCCCTACGACCCGGTCTTCGACCCGATCGACCGGGTGTTCCTGCCGCGTGCCGACATCGCCACCGAGACGCTGGTGGCCGGGCTCATCGAGCTGGGCTGGGAGGTCGACGACGTCACGGCGTACCGCACCGTGCGCGCGTCGCCGCCGCCGGCCGACACCCGCGAGGCGATCAAGGGCGGCGGCTTCGACGCGGTGCTCTTCACCTCGTCGTCGACCGTGCGGAACCTGGTGGGCATCGCCGGCAAGCCGCACAACGTGACGGTGATCGCCTGTATCGGTCCCGCGACCGCCAAGACGGCCGAGGAGCACGGGCTGCGGGTCGACGTGATGGCTCCGGAGCCCTCCGTCCACAAGCTCGCCGAGGCGTTGGCCGATTTCGGGCTGCGGCGGCGGGCCGCCGCGCTGGACGCGGGGGGCCCTGTCACCCGGCCCAGCGAGCGCCGGCCCGGGTCTCGGCGTCGCCGGACCACCTGACGCCGGTGGGGGCGGGGTGGGGTTTTTCGCCCCCTCCGCCCCTGCCCCTTCCCGTACCCGGGGCTCCGCCCCGGACCCCGCTCCGCAGACGACGGAGGGGCTGATTCCTGTCCCGGGAGCCCGACAGGGCGTCGGTATAGGTGCCCGTGTGGCGGGCGTAGCGTAGATGCCATGACGAAGTACGGATCCTTCCCCGGTACGCGTCCGCGGCGGCTGCGCACCACCCCCGCCCTGCGACGGATGGTCGCCGAGACCCGGCTGCACCCGGCCGACTTCATCCTCCCCGCGTTCGTCCGCGAGGGTGTGAGCGAGCCGGTGCCGATCAGCTCGATGCCCGGGGTCGTGCAGCACACGCGGGACAGCCTGAAGAAGGCGGCCGTGGAGGCGCTGGAGGCCGGGGTCTCCGGAATCATGCTCTTCGGGGTTCCGGAGGACGCGAAGAAGGACGCCGTCGGGACGCCCGGTACCGACCCGGACGGGATTCTCCAGGTCGCCCTGCGCGATGTCCGCGCCGAGGTCGGCGACGAACTGCTCGTGATGTCCGACCTGTGTCTCGACGAGACCACCGACCACGGGCACTGCGGTGTGCTCGACGAGCAGGGGCGGGTCGACAACGACGCGACCCTGGAGCGGTACGCCGAGATGGCCCAGGTGCAGGCCGACGCGGGCGCCCACATCGTGGGTCCCAGCGGGATGATGGACGGCCAGATCGGCGTCATCCGGGACGCCCTCGACCAGATCGGCCGCGAGGACGTGGCCGTCCTGGCCTACACCGCAAAGTACTCCTCGGCCTTCTACGGCCCCTTCCGGGAAGCCGTCGGCTCCTCGCTGAAGGGCGACCGCAAGACGTACCAGCAGGACCCGGCCAACGCGCGGGAGTCCATGCGGGAGCTCGCGCTGGACCTGGAGGAGGGCGCCGACATGGTGATGGTGAAGCCCGCGGGCCCCTACCTCGACATCCTCGCCCGCGTCGCCGACGCGGTGGACGTGCCGGTCGCGGCCTACCAGATCTCCGGTGAGTACTCGATGATCGAGGCCGCCGCGGAGAAGGGCTGGATCGACCGGGACAAGGCGATCCTGGAGACGCTGACCGGCATCAAGCGGGCCGGCGCGCAGAACATCCTCACGTACTGGGCCACCGAGGTCGCCCGGAACCTGCGCTAGCCTTCCGGCGGTTCCGGCGACCCCGGGTCGAGGGCGGCCCGCTCAGTACGCGAGCGCGTCGTCCAGGTCCTGCTGCCAGTACGTCACCGTCAGCTTGTCGTCGACGTACACGCCCTTCGCGGGGAGGGCGGGGCGGGCGGTCCTGCCCTCGGCAGCGAAGCCGATCTCCAGGGTCCTGGCCGTGTAGCCGTTGCCGCCGCTGCCGTCCGCCGCCGACAGCAGCACGCCCGCGTAGCCGGACTCGCCGGGAGCGAGGGTGACGACCGCCTGGGGGTGGGTCTCCTCCGCGACCGGCGGCACGGACTGGGCCTCGCCGAAGCGCGCGACCGGATAGCCCGTCAGGTCGCAGTTCCTCGAACCCGTGTTGGTGACGGTGAGCAGCAGGTGGTTGAGCGGGCGCGAGACCACCGTCGCGGACGTACGGGTGTTGGCGCCGTCGCACGCCACATTCCTGGTGCCGGTGCCGGTGCCGGTTTTTCCGGCGGAGCCGCCCGAACCGCCCGTCGAGCCCGCGCCGTTCTTTCCGGCGGAGCCGCCCGTGGCCCCGCCCGTGGAGCCGGTCGTGGTGCCGGTGCCCTTCGAACCGTTCGTCGAGCCCGTGGTGGTGCCGGTGCCCGCGGGCTTCGCCGTCGTCCCTCCGTCGGCGGCCGGGTCGCTCGGCCGCGCCGAGGAGCGGGCCGCGGCGGACGGTCCCTCGTCGCGGACGCCGCTTCCGTTGCCGCACGCCGTGAGGGCGAACGCGGCGAGCGTGATCGTGGAGGCGGCGAGCAGACGGGTGCGTGCGGTGCGTGCCGTGCGTGCGGACATGGGTGATCCCCCTGTGGAGTCGCTGGTGGAACGGCCGCTCGGCCGGTCGAGGAGAGCGGCGTGCTTGGATGACCGCAGCTTGTGCGGTGATCCGTCCCGGCCGCCACACCCGGCGGGGGATACGGGACGCCGGAACGCCGGCACGGGGTCTGACCTGGGGGAACGGCATCCCCCTGGAACGCGGTCCGGGACACGGGGGATGGAGGAACGGTGGCGGGGGACGAGTTCGCGGGACTGCTGCGGGAGTTGAAGGAGCGGTCCGGTCTCAGCTACGGGACGCTCGCCAAACGGCTGCACGTGAGTACGTCCACACTGCACCGGTACGTCAACGGGGATGCCGTACCGGCGGACTACGCGCCCGTCGAGCGGCTCGCGCGCGCGTGCCGGGCCACTCCCGACGAACTGGTGGAGCTGCACCGGCGGTGGGTCCTGGCGGACGCGCTGCGGGCGAGGAAGGGGCCGGGACCGGGTACCGCTTCGGGCGAGGGGAGCCCTGCGGACGGGGGTGCCGAGCCGGAGGTGGCGCCGACCGAGGCGAAGGCACCACCAGGGGCCGAGTCCGGCGCGCGAGTCGCGGAGGCCGCCGTCGGTCCGGAAGCCGAGGCCGAGGGTGTGAGCGGGGGTTCGTCGGACGGCGGGGCGGACGGTTCGGCGGACGGCGGCCGGGCGGCCGGGGGCGAGGTCGTCGGTCCCGCGCCGGTGAAGTGGAGCCGGCCGCGGAGCCGGCGGGCCGTGGTGCTCGCCGGGGTCGGTGCCGTCGTCGTGACGGCGGTGGTGGCCGGCACGCTGGGCGTGCGGCTCGGCTCCGGCAGCGGTGACGACGACGCCAAGGGCGAGGCCGTGGCCGTCGGCATCCCGCCCGCGACGGGCCCGCGGGAGACCGGCGGAACCCCGGACGCGCGCCACGGTTCGGCCTCGGCGTCCGCCTCGCGCGGTGGTAGCCCCGAAGCGCCCGTCTCGTCCGTCGGCGGGCCCGTCGACCAGGGCGGGGCCGCCGCGGACCGAGCGGTCGGAGAGGGCGCGGCAGGCGACGGCGCCGACGCACCGACCGTCGCCGTCGACCCGTACAAGTTCGAGGACCCGTGCAGCCAGCACTATCTGGTGAACCGGCCCGCCCCGCAGGTGCCCCCGCCGCCGAACGAGTCGGACGCGCGCGGCTGGGTCACCGCGCTCGGCGGCGTCCCGAGCGGTGAGCAGCTGCTCGCGCTCACCGTGCAGGGCACCGGGAAGGCGACCGTCGTCCTGACGGCGCTGCACGTGCGGGTGCTGGGCAAGAGCGTGCCGCTCGCCTGGAACGACTACGCGATGGGCGTGGGCTGCGGCGGCGGGGTGGAGACGAAGTCGTTCACCGTGGACCTCGACGCGGGACGGCCGGCGATCGCGGTCAAGGGCGGTCAGCGGAACTTCCCCTACAGGGTCAGCGAGTCCGACCCCGAGGTCTTCTACGTGTTCGCGGACGCGCAGGCGCACAACGTGAGTTGGTACCTGGAACTCGACTGGTCCAGCGGGACGAAGAGCGGCACCGTGCGCGTGGACGACCACGGCAAGCCGTTCCGGACCAGCGGGAACGTGGGGCGACCCGCGTACGACTATCCGCTGGGCGGCAGCGAGTGGCGGACGGCCCCTCCTCCCGGGTGACGGCACCATCAAGTCGCCCCAGGAGTTAGGTTGTTGCCCGTTGAATGACGCGACTCTCCAGGGAGATGTTCCATGTCCGGTGACGCCCTCAGCCAGGACCCCGCGGAGCTGCGAAGGAGGATCGACACCACCAAGGCACACCCCGCCCG
Source organism: Streptomyces sp. NPDC060027 (assembly GCF_042737005.1). Taxonomy (NCBI): domain Bacteria; kingdom Bacillati; phylum Actinomycetota; class Actinomycetes; order Kitasatosporales; family Streptomycetaceae; genus Streptomyces; species Streptomyces sp. NPDC060027. The sequence goes on along the minus strand of NZ_JBHWVI010000105.1, from coordinate 7,001 downwards.
CGTCTACGACGTCTTCCTCGGCGGCAAGGACAACTACCCGGTCGACCGGAACGCGGCCGCCGCCGCGCTCGCCGCGAACCCGCGGGGCTACCTCGACGTCCGGCACAACCGCGACTTCCTGCGCCGCGCCGTGACCTCGCTGACCACCGACGACGGCATCCGGCAGTTCCTGGACATCGGCACCGGACTGCCCACGCAGGAGAACGTCCACCAGATCGCCCAGCGGATCACCCCGGACGCGCGGGTCGTGTACGTCGACAACGACCCGGTGGTCCTCGCCCACGCGCGCGCACTGCTCACCAGCGGGCCCGAGGGGCGTACGGACTACATCGACGCGGACCTCGAGCAGCCCGGGCAGATCCTCGAACAGGCCGCCAAGACCCTCGACCTCGACCAGCCGGTCGCCCTGGTGCTGGTCGCGATCCTGCATTTCGTCGAGGACGCGGAGGCGTACCCGATCGTGCGCGGGCTCGTGGACGCGCTGCCGTCCGGCAGCCGGCTCGTCCTCAGCCACCTCACCGAGGACCTGAACGCCGAGAACATCCGCGCGGTCCAACGGACGTACACCGAGCGGGGGTTCACCTTCGTGCTGCGCTCGAAGGCGGAGGTGGAGCGCTTCTTCACCGAGAACGGCCTGGTACTGGACGAACCCGGAGTCGTCCCCGCCCACCACTGGCGGCCCGACGGCGACGCCCCGGTCCCGGAGGCCGCCGACCCCGCCCTTCTGGCCACGCTCGACGACGTCGAGAAGGTCCGCTACCGCGACATCAACGACGTCACGGACGCGGACATCAACGTGTACGTCGCGACGGGCGTCAAGCCCTAGACGCAGGCGCCGCGCCGGGCTGCCGTCCGTATCCCGGAATTGACGGGTGTAGACGGCACGCACCGGCCTAGGGTGCGGACACGAGCCGGCCCCGGCGCGCCGGGGCCGCCGCCCGCAACGACAAGGAGCCGTCACCGTGACCGTCACCGACCCCGCGACCGCACCCGTGCCCCCGCTCGCCGCCCGGGCCACCGTGATCGGCGGTTCGCCGGTACGGGACATCCTCGCGGTCACGGCACGCCCCGAGGTGATCAACTTCGCGGGCGGACTGCCCGCCCCGGAACTGTTCGACGCGGACGGCATCGCGGCGGCCTACCGCGACGTCCTCGCCGAGGAACCCGAACGGGCCCTGCAGTACTCGACGACCGAGGGCGAACCGGCGCTGCGGGCGGCCCTCGCCGATCGGACGAGCGCACGCGGACTGCCGACCGGACCCGACGACGTCCTCGTCACCACCGGCTCCCAGCAGGCGCTGTCGCTGCTCGCCACCGCCCTGCTGGAACCCGGCGACACCGTTCTGGTCGAAAGCCCCTGCTATCTGGCGGCACTTCAGGCGTTCGCCTTCGCGGGAGCGCGGGTGCTGGCCGTGCCCGGCGACGACGACGGCATCGACCCCGAGGCGCTCGACGAACTGGTCGCCCGGGAGCGGCCGAAGCTGCTCTACACCGTGCCCACCTTCCAGAATCCGACCGGGCGCACCCTGCCGGGCGAGCGGCGGGCCGCCATCGCCCGCGTCGCCGCCGCGCGCGGACTGTGGATCGTCGAGGACGACCCGTACGGAGAACTGCGCTTCGAGGGCGAGCGGGTGCCGTGGATCGCCTCCCGCGACGGTGCCGGGGACCGGACCGTGCTGCTCGGCTCCTTCTCCAAGGTGATGGCGCCCGGCATGCGACTGGGCTGGCTGCGGGCGCCCGCGGCACTGCGGCGCGCGTGCGCCGTCGCCAAGCAGGCCGCCGATCTGCACACCCCGACCGTCAACCAGCTCGCCGCCGCCCGCTATCTGGCCGACCGCGACCTGGACGCCCACGTGGCGCGGGTCGCGGCCGTCTACCGCGGGCGGCGCGACGCCATGCTCGCCGGGATCGGCGCGGCCCTGCCGGCCGGGTCGACGTGGACCCGGCCGGAGGGCGGCATGTTCCTCTGGGCCCGCCTGCCCGAGCCGTACGACACCACGGCCCTGCTCCGCGCAGTGGTGGAGCAGGGTGTGGCCTACGTGCCCGGCGCGCCCTTCTACGCGGGCACCCCGGAAACGTCGACGCTGCGCCTGTGCTTCGTCACACAGACCCCGGACGAGATCGCGGAAGGACTGCGCCGCCTGGGAACAGGGCTGCGCGGCTGACCCCGGCCGGTCCCCGCCGGAGGCACGGCTCGACGCCGGTCAGTCCCACCAGAACGACCACACCCGCTCGTCCAGCACCTCCTGCTCGGCGTACGTCCGCAGCGTCGTGTGGTGGCCCTGCGTGATGTTGTCCGGGCAGAAGGCGAAGTGCTCCGCCGCGACCGCCTCGGCCTCCGCCATGGTGGCCGGCGGGGCCGCCACGGACAGCACCAACTGGTCGAAGGTGAGGGCCACCACGCGTATGCCGAAGCGGTCCTCCCAGGAGCGGAGCACGGCGCACAGCCGCCCCACGTCACCCTCGTGGTTCAGGGGGCCCGACCAGCCGATGGCGGCCGGGATGTCGGCGCTGCGCCGCGCCGGAACCAGCGCGAGCCGGGGCTGCTTCAGCCGCGAGCCGTGGCCCGCGAGGGAGTCGGCGATCTCGGCGGCGCGGGTGTCCGGATCCGCTGCGGGCGCGGTGGCGGCGGCCAGGCCCGGCCAGAGCGGTCCGTACGGCGCGATCGTCTCGTCGAGGGCCGGCCGCTCCCCGAAGACCTCGACCACCCTGTCCTTGCCGGGGTAGTCCTGGTCCGCGTCGAGTTCGTCCGCCGCGTACTCCTCCCAGAACTCGGCCAGCACCTCGTCGGCGTCGTGGTCCCCGGGGTACGACACTTCGTCGGGCATCAACTCCCAGTCCTCCGGGCCGTTCTGCGAGCCGCCCACGTCGACCAGCACCGGCAGCAGACCGGACCCCCGGGCGGGGGCGGCCAGCGCCGCCCAGGCTCCGGGAGCCGACCCGTCCTCGGCGTGCCACAGCAGCGGCTCGGGCCACGGGCCGTCGTCGGTCGCGTCGATCAGTCTTCCGGGCGGGAGTTCGAGCCCGAGCACGCGCCCGCTCGGGTCTGCCGTCAGCCGCGGCAGCGGATTGGGAAGTGTCGCCATGCCGGTGACTGTAGGGGCAGGCACTGACAGCACCTGAGGCGCGGTGCGCCAGGCGGCGGCGTACGAGGTGAAGTACCGCGGGATCAGCCCTGGACCAGGCCACAGGATCACCCCGATACGCGAAAGAGCCCCGCATCCCGGTGATCCCGGACTGCGGGGCTTCTCGTGGAGCCGAGGTCAGAGCCGCTCGGGCGTCCTGATGCCCAGCAGGGACATGCCCTGGTGGAGCGTGCGGGCCGTGAGGTCGCAGAGGAAGAGGCGGTTCTCCGCGACCTCCTGCGCCGGGGCCGGCTTGATGACCGGGCACTGGTCGTAGAACGTCGTGTAGAGCGAGGCCAGTTGGTACAGGTACGCCGCCAGCTTGTGCGGGGCGTACTCGGCGGCCACCTCGTCCAGCGTCTCGCCGAACCGGTCCAGGTGCAGGCCCAGCGCCCGCTCCGCCGGGGCCAGTTCGAGCTCCGGGTGCGCCACCGGCGTACGGTCGCCGGCCTTGCCGAAGATCGACCGGATACGGGCGTACGCGTACTGGAGGTACACCGACGTGTCGCCGTTCAGCGACACCATCTGGTCCAGGTCGAACTTGTAGTCCCGGACGGCGGAGGTGGACAGGTCCGCGTACTTCACGGCGCCGATGCCGACGTACCGGCCGTTCTCCTCGATCTCCTGCTCGCTCAGGCCCACCTTCTCGGCCTTCTCCCGCACCACGGCCGTCGCCCGCTCGATCGCCTCGTCCAGCAGGTCCACCAGCCGGATCGTCTCGCCCTCACGGGTCTTGAACGGCTTGCCGTCCTTGCCCAGCACCGTGCCGAAGGCGAGCTGGTGGGCCTTGACGTCGTCGTTCAGCCAGCCGGCCCTGCGCGCGGTCTCGAAGACCATCTTGAAGTGCAGGGACTGCCGGGCGTCCACGACGTAGATCAGGCTGTCGGCCTTCAGGTTGAAGACACGGTCACGGATCGCGGACAGGTCCGTGGCCGCGTAGCCGTAGCCGCCGTCCGACTTCTTCACGATCAGCGGGACCGGGTTGCCGTCCGGGCCCTTCACGTCGTCGAAGAACACGCACAGCGCGCCGTCCGAGCGGACCGCCACGCCCGACTCCTCCAGGAGCCGGCACGTCTCGTCCAGCATCGCGTTGTAGCCGGACTCGCCCACCACGTCGGCGTCGCGGATCTCCATGTCCAGCTTGTCGAAGACCGAGTAGAAGTAGATCTTCGACTCGTCCACGAACTTCTGCCACATGGCCAGGGTCTCGGGCTCGCCCGCCTGGAGGTCCACCACCCGGCGCCGCGCCCGCGTCTTGAACTCCTCGTCGGAGTCGAAGTGGGAGCGCGCCGCCTTGTAGAGACGGTTCAGGTTCGACATGGCCTCCTCGCCGGAGACCTCGCCGCCCTTGTGGTCCAACTCGTGCGGGTGCTCGATCAGATACTGGATGAGCATGCCGAACTGGGTGCCCCAGTCGCCGATGTGGTGCCGGCGCACGACGGACTCGCCGGTGAACTCCAGGATCTGCACCACCGCGTCACCGATCACCGCCGACCGCAGATGACCGACGTGCATCTCCTTGGCCACGTTCGGCTGCGCGTAGTCGATCACCGTCGTGCCCGGGTGCTCCGCGAGGGGCACCCCGAGCCGCTCGCCGTCCGCGTACCGCTCCGCCAGGTTCTCGACGATCGCCCGGTCGGTGATCGTGATGTTCAGGAAGCCGGGCCCGGAGACCTCGATGTCCTTGATCACGTCACCCGACTCGACCCGGTCCACGACCTGCGTCGCCAGCTCGCGCGGGTTCGCCTTCGCCTTCTTGGCGAGGGCCAGGATCCCGTTGGCCTGGAAGTCGGCCCGGTCGCTTCGGCGCAGCAGCGGGTCAGCGGAACCGGCCTCCGGCAGAGCTGCCGAGAGGGCGTCCGCGAGGCGCTGATGGACGGAAGCGGTGAGGGACGTGACCGAGGCCATGGAGTGGCTGCCGTTCTGCTCGGGTTCCGGAGTTTCTGAGTACAGGAAAGCCAGTATCCCACGCGGTGAAAAGCCGTTTTCGCGGTTGAGGCCCGAGCTGGAAGAATGGTCGCGTCAGCCGTACTGCCGTATTGAGAAAGAAGGACGTGCGCATCGTGGCTCAGAGCACCGAGACCACCGACTGGGTCTCCCGTTTCGCGGATGAGGTCATCGAGGAGTCGGAGCGTCGGGCCCCGGGCGCGAAACACTCTGGCGCTGCCGCACCGGTCGTTGTCGTCGCGTCCGGTCTCTCCCCCTCCGGCCCGATCCACCTCGGCAACCTCCGCGAGGTCATGACCCCGCACCTCGTCGCCGACGAGATCCGCCGCCGCGGGTACACCGTGCGCCACCTGATCTCCTGGGACGACTACGACCGCTACCGCAAGGTTCCGGCGGGCGTCGCGGGCGTCGACGAGTCGTGGGCCGAGCACATCGGCAAGCCGCTGACCTCCGTCCCGGCCCCCAAGGGCTCGGAACACCCGAACTGGGCCGAGCACTTCAAGGCCGCGATGACCGCGGCGCTGGCCGAGCTCGGCGTCGAGTACGACGGAATCAGCCAGACGGAGCAGTACACCGCGGGCACCTACCGCGAGCAGGTCCTGTTCGCGATGAAGCACCGCGGCGACATCGACGCGATCCTCGACCAGTACCGGACCAAGAAGGCCCCCGCCAAGAAGCAGCAGGGCCAGAAGCCGGTCGACGAGGCCGAGCTCGAAGCCGCCGAGGGATCGGGCGCCGCCGCCGAGGACGACGGCAGCTCCGCCTCCGGGTACTACCCGTACAAGCCCTACTGCGGGCAGTGCGAGAAGGACCTGACCACCGTCACGGCCTACGACGACACGACGACGGAACTGTCGTACACCTGCTCCGCCTGCGGCTTCGCCGAGACCGTCCTGCTCAGCGAGTTCAACCGCGGCAAGCTGGTCTGGAAGGTCGACTGGCCCATGCGCTGGGCCTACGAAGGCGTCGTCTTCGAGCCGAGCGGTGTCGACCACTCCTCCCCGGGATCCTCCTTCCAGGTCGGCGGACAGATCGTCGGGCTCTTCGGCGGCAAGCAGCCCATCGGACCGATGTACGCCTTCGTCGGCATCTCCGGCATGGCCAAGATGTCCAGCAGCAAGGGCGGGGTCCCCACCCCGGCCGACGCGCTCCAGATCATGGAACCGCAGCTGCTGCGCTGGCTGTACGCCCGCCGCCGCCCCAACCAGTCGTTCAAGATCGCCTTCGACCAGGAGATCCAGCGGCTCTACGACGAGTGGGACAAGCTCGCCGGCAAGGTCACCGACGGATCGGTCCTCCCGGCCGACGCCGCCGCGTACACCCGTGCCGTCGGCACCGCCGCCGGGGACCTGCCCAGGACCCCCCGCCCGATGGCGTACCGCACCCTCGCCTCCGTCGCCGACATCACCGCAGGCGCCGAGGACCAGACCCTGCGCATCCTGAGCGAGCTCGACCCCGAGAACCCGCTCGCCTCCCTGGACGAGGTCCGGCCCCGGCTCGACAAGGCCGAGACCTGGATCAACACCCAGGTACCGGCCGAGGAGCGCACCGTCGTCCGCGACGAGCCCGACGTCGAGCTTCTGAAGTCCCTCGACGACCAGGGCCGCGAGTCGCTGCGCCTGCTCCTCGACGGACTGGAGGCGAACTGGTCCCTCGACGGCCTCACCCACCTCGTCTACGGCGTTCCCAAGGTCCAGGCCGGCTTCCCCGCCGACGCCACCGCCAAGGAACTCCCGGCCGAGATCAAGGTCGCCCAGCGCACCTTCTTCGCCCTGCTCTACCACCTGCTCGTCGGCCGCGACACCGGGCCGCGCCTGCCCACGCTGCTGCTCGCCGTCGGACAGGACCGGGTGCGCAAGCTGCTCGGCGCGTAACCGCACACAGAACAGCCGTACGAGGAAGGGGCGCCCGGTGATCACCGGGCCCCCC
>NZ_JBHWVI010000104.1:0-29140 GCF_042737005.1 Streptomyces sp. NPDC060027 | reverse complement strand
CCCCCGCCGCGCGCGCGGCGGGGGCACCTTTCGTGGCGGGCCGGACGGCCGGAGTCGGACAGCCGGTGTCGAACGGCCGAGGTTCGGACGGTCCGGGTTCGGACGGCCCGGGTCGACACGGTCGACGTGCCGGCGCAGCGTCACACCCTGCGCCACCGCGCCATCGCGAAGGAGAACAGTCCGAACAGGACCAGCCCCAGGGCGACGCAGACCAGCAGCCACGGACCCATCGGCGTTCCGGCGAAGGACCGCAGTGTGTCGTCCATCCCCTTGGCCTTGTCGGGTTCGTAGTCCACGGCGGCCCGGACCGCGAAGGCCCCCGCCGCGGCGAACACCGCGCCGCGGGCGGCCCCGCCGCCCACTCCCGCCGTGTCGACGGCCCGGCGGACCCGTCGCGACATCTCGCCGAGCTTCAGATGCTTGTGGTACTTGCGCATGACCGCCCGTACGGCGATCCAGACGCCCGCCACGACCAGCCCCACGCCGACGGCGCCGACGATCCACTGGCCACCGGGCATACCGAGCGCCTTGGCCGTGACATCGCGGGACTGCTTGTCGCTCGAACCGCTGCCGCGCGACCCTGCGGCGAAGGAGAGCACGGAGTAGGCGACGAACCCGTAGAAGACACAGCGCGCGGCCGCCATCAGGCGCTTGCCCACCGCGCCGCCGTCCTGCCCGGCGGCGCCGAACACCGCCTCGGACAGCCGCCACAGGGCCATGCCGACGAGCCCGGCGCCAAGGGCCCACAGAAGGGCGGCGCCGAACGGCTTCGAGGCGATCTCCTCAAGGGCGCCGCCCCGGTCCGCCTGCCGACCGCTGTCGCCGAAGGCGATGCGCAGGGCCAGCACGCCGACCAGGGCATAGATCACCCCTCGCGCGGCCAGCCCCGCCCGGGCCGCTCCTTCCCGCGCCGAGCCGGTGGCCGCGCGGCGGGCACCGATCTCTCCGTTGCGGGCCACCGACCCGGCGTTCACACGGACCGCGTTTCGTGTGCCGTGCTCGAATCCAGCCGCAGCTTCATCTGAACCTCCTGATCACCGGCCTCCGTGCCCAGCTCGTGCACGGTGAAGGCGGAACCGAGGGCCTCCCGCAGACGTTGCGTCGCGCGGGGGCCACCCTGCGCCTCCACAGTCGGTTGCCCCGAAAGTTCCTCGACAGGCCCGGCAGCACGCACCGGATCACCGGCCGTGTCGAACAGGGCGGTCCACACCGTCGGCCGGCCGCCCTCGGACTCGTGGGGCTCGTCCGCGCCCTCCCGGTCCGCGGTGAAGCGGCCGGACAGGACGGCGAGCACGCTGCGGGCATCGGCCGCGGAACAGTCGCCGAGCATCACATGAACCGTTGACGCGGGCAGTTGTTGCACGCTCATGAAAACCCTCTCCCTCGCGTCGGCGTACAGACACGCGCGCCCGCGAAACGAGCACGTCGTGATGCTGACGCGAGTACCCAGCGACCCCGCGCGAAACAAGGACCGCACACATTGCTTGCGCCGATACCCGCCCAGGTCAAAACGGTCCGTGAGCTATGTTGAGTTCTCGTGGGACATCAAGGAGGCGCACCGGTGCCATCGCCGCAGCAGGCACGCGCTCAGGCATCCGCGATCACCTCGGGAAAGACGGCTCCCGAGGCGGGCGTGGCACCCACGTCCCAGCTCAGGGAACTGTTCGACGGCCCCCGGCTCTCCCCGGGCCAGCGGCGCATCGCCCAGTACCTGATCGAGCACATCACCGAGGCGGCGTTCCTGTCGATCACCGACCTCGCCGAGCGGGTGGGCGTGAGCCAGCCCTCCGTGACCCGCTTCGCGGCGGCCGTGGGGTTCAGCGGTTACCCCGCGCTGCGCGAGAGTCTCCAGGCGATCGCGCTCAGCACCCTGGGCAGCGCACCGGGAACCCCGGCCGAGGTCACGAGCAACGAACTCCAGGCGGCGGTGGACGCCGAGATCGAGAACCTGGAGAACCTGCGGCGGGACTTCGCCGATCCCGACGCGGTCATCCGGGTCGGCCGGGCCCTGTCGAAGTCGGCCCCGCTGACGGTCCTGGGCCTGCGGATCTCCGTCTCGCTGGCCGAGTACTTCGCGTACGCCGCCCGCCGTATCCACCCGGACGTCCGGCTGGTGACCCGCGGCGGCTCGGTCGCCTACGACGCGCTGCTCCAGTCGCGCGAGGCGGGGGGCACCTGGGTCCTGGCCTTCGGGATGCCCCGGCACGCCCAGGAGACGCTCACGGCCATGCGGGTCGCGCGCAGCGCGGGTCTCCAGGTGGCCCTGATCACCGACCTCGGACTCGGCCCGCTGGCCGACGAGGCGGACGTCACCTTCGCCACCGGCACCGGTTCCCGCCTCGTCTTCGACTCCTACGCGGCGCCCGTGGTGCTGTCGGCGGCGCTGCTCCAGGCCATGACCGACGCCGATCCGGAGCGCACCCAGGCGCGCCTGGAGGAGTACGAGCAGGTCGCCGAGCAGCACCAGTTCTTCCTGAAGGACTGACCCCGGCACCGCCCCGCGGACGGGGCTCGCGGCGGCCCCGGGCCGGCTCGCCGCACCGACAGAAAGCCCTCTCACGTACCGGCTGTCACCACGGCATCACGGGATCATTCGTATCAAAGCACGCATGAATGTTTTCATGTCCTTGCGCATCCGGCGGTATATATAAATACTTCTTTCGGATCGCGACCCGGAGGCCTCCAGGTCACGACCCATGACCACCCGGGGCCGTCCGCTCCTACCCGCATCGGGTCCCGGGTGATCGAGCGGGTCTCGCCTGCGAGACCCGTGGTGGCGGCCCCGGTCATCCCCTATGCCGGGGCCGCCCCAGAGTCCCCCGCCGACGTAACCCGGAAGCGATGAACATGGCCCTGACGTATTCACCGATCGCCTCTGACTGGCCGTGCCAGGTCAAGACCCCCGGCAGCTTCGACTGGGAGCGATCGGCGGTGAAATGGCTGCGCGAGCTGGTGCCGAGCCGCTACGCGAGCTACCCCGTCCTGCACAAGCACCCCGTCCTGCTCGCCCGCCACGCGCACCTGCAGGTGCAGCAGGAGATACGCGTCGCCCGCACGGCACTGCAGACCGCCCGCTCCGAGCTGCCCGGCCTCGGCCTGCACGAGGGGGTCATCGAGCACACCATCAAGCTGTACGCCGCCGAGCTCATGCAGCTCCAGCACATCGCCCGGAGCATCCGCACGGTGTCCCAGGCGCTGGTGGACCACGCGCACCCGCGAAACTGAGGTCCCGGGCCCTGCCGTGGTCCGGCAGGACCGAGTCCCAGGGAGACAGCGTGGACACTCCGAGGCAGCAGACCGACGGTGCCCGTGGAAGCGACGATCGCGCACCTGCCGCACCTCTCGACGTGCGGTGGATCCACGGTTCACTCTCGGCCAAGCACAACACGGATCCCGACATCCAGGTCCACGCCTACGACGAGCACACGGTGATCCTTCGCCAGAACATGGCGATCGACTACGAAGCGCCCTTCATGTTCCTGCTGTTCGGCACGGAACGGGCCGTCCTGATCGACACGGGCGCCACGGCCTCCGCCGAGCACTTCCCGCTCCGGCGCGTCGTCGACGAGCTGATGGAGTCGTGGTCGGCCGCGCATCCCCGGGCCGACTACGGGCTGCTGGTGCTGCACACCCATCCGCACGGCGACCACATCGCGGGGGACGGCCAGTTCACCGGCCGCCCCGGCACCGAGGTCGTGGACGCGGCCCTGGACAGCGCCTGGGACTTCTTCGGGTTCCATGACGATCCCGACGCGGTCGCCCGGGTCGATCTCGGCGGCCGGGTGCTGGAATGTCTGGCCACGCCGGGGCACCACCAGGCCGCGGTGACGTACTTCGACCCCTGGACCGGGCTCCTGCTCACGGGTGACACGGTCTATCCCGGGCGCCTGTACGTCGAGGACTGGCCGGCCTTCACCCGCACCATCGACCGCCTGATCGACTTCTGCGGGCGCCGCCCCGTCACGCACGTACTCGGCTGCCACATCGAGATGACCCGGGAACCGGGGCGGGACTACCCCGTACGCACCACCTATCAGCCCGACGAGCCGCCCCTCCAGATGACGACGGATCAACTGCTGGACATCCGCCGGGCGACCGAGTCCGCCGGCCTGCGACCCGGTCGGCACGTCTTCGACGACTTCATCATCTGCCGCCGCGACACACCCGGGGCGGCCCGGTCCTGACGCCTCCGTTCCCTGCACGCGCGCACGGATGGCCGTATCCGGGGCGATAGCCGGGGCACGAGCGGGCACACGGAAGGAGGTAGCAACCCGACGAGAGCCCTGGAGGGACGCATGGATTCGATCTCATGGAACGTGATCCTCGTCGTCGCGGTCCTGGGCGCCGTCGCGCTCGGCGTGGCGCTCGTACTGCTGCTCCGACTCGTGCGCACCCGCCGTGACCTGCGGCGGGCCGGACTGCCGACCGGATCCCGCTGGGTGTTCTGGGGCGCCGTCGCCTATCTGGTGCTGCCGACGGACCTGCTCCCCGACCCCGTCTACCTGGACGACATCGGCGTCATGCTGCTCGCCCTGCGCTCGCTGCGCGCCGCCCAGCCCCGGTAGCCACCGCGCGCTCCGCGCCGCGCTCCGGCAGCCCGCACACCCTGCCGCCCGCGCCGGTCCGCGGCCGGTCCGGGAACCCTGGGGCGCGGGCGGTCCGTTGACCGTCCGACGGCCCGTGCTGTACGCCACGGCACGGCCCGCACGGATCACCACACCGACGGGCGGTGGCATGAGCGAGCTGGTTCCCGGGGGCAACACACCCCTGCCGGACGGCGTCCTGACCCTCAGGGTGCCGGGTCCCTTCGACGTGTCCGCGCTGATCACCGACGACGGCGGCAAGGTGCGCGGCGACGGCGACTTCGTGTTCTACAACCAGCCGGCAGCGCCCGGCGCCCGCCTCGACGGCGACCGCCTCACCATCGATCCGGCGCGGCTGAGGCCCGGAGCCGCCCGCGTCACCGTCGTCGTCAGCCCCGCCGACCCCGGGACACCCCTGGGCCGGCTGCCCTCCCCCACCGTGCAGGTCACCTCGTCGGACGGCCGCGTGCTCGCCCGGTTCACCCCGCCCCGGCCACAGCGGGAGACGGTGCTGCTCCTCGCCGAGCTGTACCGGCGCGGCACGGCCTGGAAACTGCGTGCGCTCGGACAGGGGTACGCGGACGGACTGGCGGGTGTCGCGCGGGATTTCGGGGTCGATGTCACCGAGGACACCACACCCCCGGGTGCGACGCCGGGCGCGGTGCGGGGAGCGGCGCGGGGAGCGGCGCCGGCCGGCCGGTCCATGACGACGCCGGGTGCGGGACGGCTCACCGCACCGGGCGCAGGGCACGTCGTGACGGCGAGGGGCGGACCGGTGAGGTCGCCGGGTGGCGGACCGGTGGGGTCGTCGGTGCCGGGTGGAGGACGGACGGGGTCGCCGGGTGGAGGTTCTGACCCCGAGGGATTCCTGGGTCCGGTGAATTCCGCGCGCGCCGCCGCCGGTTCCCCGCCCGTCCGTCTCGACGCCCGGCTGACGACCGCGGCCCGGGAGCACGCCCGCGCCATGGCGGCCCGCGGTCTGCTCAGCTCGGAGAGCCCGGACGGCACGTCCGTCTACCAGCGCGTCACCTCCACCGGCTACGCCTATCTGACCATCGGCGAGCATCTGGTCTCCGGCCCGCGCACCCCGCGCGAGTTCGTCGAGTACTGCCTCTCCGCCGAGCGGTCCCGGCGCACGTTGTGCGATCCCGCGTTCGACCAGGCGGGGCTGGCGTCCGTCCCCGACCCCCACTCGGGCGACCTGTACTGGACGGCGCTGTGGGCCCGGCCGTTCAGCCCGGCGGGCCTGGAACGGACGGCGCACGAGGTCATCACCCTCACCAACGCCGAACGCGCCGCGGCGGGCCTGCCGCCCCTCTCCGCCGACACCCCGCTCACCACCGCCGCGCAGGCCCACAGCGCCGACATGGTGGCCCGCGACTTCTACGCCCACACCTCCCCTGAAGGAGGCCGGCCCTGGGACCGGGCCGCCGCCGCGGGCTGCACCCGCCGCACCATCGGCGAGAACATCGCCTGCGGGCAGCGCTCCCCCGCCGAGGTGGTCCAGGGCTGGATGAACAGTCCCGGCCATCGCGCCAACATCCTCAAGCGGGACTTCACCCACATCGGGATCGGACTCGCCGGCGGCGGCCGGGCGGGCACGTACTGGACGCAGCTCTTCGGAGGCTGACCCACCGTCACCCCCGCCCGGTCGCGGCGCCTTTCCGCCAATTCGCCGATTCCTCTTCACCGTTTCCGTTGCATCCCCGTGCAATGCAACCCGTGCGCCCTTCCAGCGCGTACAGATGGAGCCGGCGTCCGCATCCGCGGCGCGGTTCGAGCCGGGAAGTCCGACCGGCGGAAGGCACTCGGGAGAAGAGTCAGATGGTCTCAGGAACGGTGGGCACGGGCACAGCGCTGGGTGCGGTCGTGGTGTCCCTGCTGGCAGCCCCGGCACAGGCCGCGACGACGTCGGCGGGCCCCGGCGGGGACGGCACCGAACAGGTCGCGACGGCCGCCGCCGCGGCGCCCGACGACGCGGGCCTGCGCGCGATCCTGCGTACGGCGCGCACGCAGGGAGCGCCCGGCGCGATGGCGAGAATCGACGACAACGGCACGGTCCACCGGCTGGTCGAGGGCGTCGCCGACCGCGCCACCGGACGGACCATCAGCACCAACGACCGGTTCCGCGTCGGCAGCATCACCAAGACCTTCTCCGCCGTGGTGCTGCTCCAGCTGGTCGACGAGGGCAAGCTGAAGCTCGACAAGTCGGTGAACAGCTATCTGCCGGGCCTGCTCCCCGACAACGGGATCACCGTGCGGCACGTCCTGAACCACAAGAGTGGTCTGTACGACTACACCAACGACCTGTTCGCCCGGACGGTCCCCGGCTTCGAAGCCGTCCGCAACAAGGTGTTCAGCTACCGGGACCTGGTGAAGCTGTCGCTGGCGAAGCCGCGCACCAACGCGCCGGGCGCCGCCTACTCGTACTCGAACACCAACTTCGTCGTCGCCGGCATGCTGATCGAGAAGCTCACCGGACACGGTGTCGCCACCGAGTACCAGAAGCGCGTCTTCACTCCGCTGAACCTCACCGAGACCTTCTACGTCCATCCCGGCACCTCGATCCCGGGCCGCCACGTCAACGGCTATCTCCGGCCCGACGCGGCGGGAGCGGCGCTGGTGAACTCCACCAAGCAGACCGCCTCCTGGGCACAGAGCGCGGGCGCCATCATCTCCACGCCGCACGACCTGGACACCTTCCTCTCCGCGCTGCTGCGCGGCAAGCTCATGTCCGCCGCCCAGCTCACCCAGATGAAGAAGTGGACGCAGGTCAACAGCACCACGTCCTACGGCCTCGGGCTGCGCCGCCGCACCCTGTCGTGCGGGATCTCCGTGTACGGACACACCGGCACCGTGCAGGGCTACTACTCGTACGCGTTCACCACGAAGGACGGCAAGCGCAGCCTCACCGCGCTGGCCAACACCTCCAACAACACCACGGTGCTCAACACCATGTACCGCACCCTGGAGCCCGCGTTCTGCGGCAGGCCCGCGACCAAGGCCGCCATCCGGGCCGCCACGACCGGAGTGGCGCCCGTGGAGCGGCACGAGGACATCGCGCCCGGCCTGGTCCGGGACTGACGCCGCGGCACCCCCGCTGCGCCTCAGCCCCGAGGGTTCGGCCGCCGGTGCGGCGGCTGGTCCGGGGCGGGGCGCAGCCTCGGCGCCGGGATCGGCAGGCTGCGGGGCTTGTCGGCGTCGACGGTGAAGGGTTCGCGGTAGTGGTGGATCTCCAGGGGATCACCGGTCGCGAGCGTGTACGTGGCGACGCCGTGCTCGATCTCCACGCGCAGCCGCCGGCCGAGGAGTTCCAGGGAGAAGGCGAGACGGTTGAACCGTTCGGGCAGCCGGGGCGCGAACGCCAGGGTGTCGCCGTGGTGCCGCAGACCGCCGAACCCCGCGACCAGGGCCATCCAGGTCCCGGCGAGCGAGGCGATGTGCAGGCCGTCGCGGGTGTTGTGCTCCAGGTCCTCCAGATCCATCAGCGCGGCCTCCACCAAGTAGTCGTAGGCGAGGCCCGGATGACCGGTCTCGGCGGCGATCACGGCCTGGCAGCAGGCCGACAGGGAGGAGTCCCGGACGGTGAGGGGTTCGTAGTAGGCGAAGTTGCGGGCCTTGTGCTCCTCGTCGAAGAAGGGGCTGCACTTGTACATGGCGAGCACGAGGTCGGCCTGCTTGACGACCTGTTTGCGGTAGATGTCGAAGTAGGGGAAGTGCAGCATCAGCGGGTACTGGTCGGGGCGGGTGGTGGCGAAGTCCCAGCGCTGGTAGCGGGTGAATCCGGCGTGCTGCTCGTGGACGCCGAGTTCGTGGTTGTACGGGATGTGCATGGCGTCGGCGGCGTCGCGCCATGCCGCGCTCTCCTCCTCGTCGACGCCGAGTTCCGCGGCCCGCCGGGGGTGCCGCTCCACGATGTCCGCGGCGGCCACGAGGTTGGCGCGGGCCATCAGATTGGTGTACGTGTTGTCGTCGGCGACGGCGCTGTACTCGTCGGGACCCGTCACCCCGTCGATGTGGAACTTCCCCTGGTGGTCGTGGTGCCCGAGCGAGCGCCACAGCCGTGCCGTCTCGGTCAGCAGCTCGACGCCGGTGTCGCGTTCGAAGCGCTGGTCGCCGGTGGCGGCGGTGTAGCGGATGACGGCGTCGGCGATGTCGGCGTTCACATGGAACGCGGCGGTGCCGGCCGGCCAGTACGCCGAGCCCTCCGAGCCCGCTATCGTCCGCCACGGGAACGCGGCTCCCCGCAGGCCGAGTTGGGCCGCCCGTTCGCGTGCCGCCGGGAGGGTGTTCTGGCGCCAGCGCAGCGCCTCGGCGACGGCGCCGGGCGAGGTGTAGGTGAGCAGCGGCAGGACGAAGGTCTCGGTGTCCCAGAAGGCGTGGCCGTCGTATCCGGAGCCGGTCAGGCCCTTCGCGGGGATGGCGCGCTGTTCCGCCCGGGCTCCGGCCTGCAGGACGTGGAACAGGGCGAAGCGGACCGCCTGCTGGATCTCCTCGTCGCCTCCCACCTCGACGTCGGCGCGTGCCCAGAAGTCGTCGAGATAGGTGCGTTGTGCGTCGACGAGATGCTGCCAGCCGCCGTGTTGGGCGGCGGCGAGCGCCGCGTCGACCTGGTCGCTGAGCGCGGGCAGGGAACGGTTGCCCGACCAGCCGTAGGAGACGAGTTTCTCCAGCCGCAGGGTCTGGCCCGGCTCCAGCACGGAGGACACCGTGAGGCGGGCGACGTCGGCGCTGCTCTCGCTGGTCATGGTGGTCCGGTCGGGTCCCCTGACCGCGTGGTCGGCGGCCGCGGCGACCCGCAGCCCGCTGTTCCGGGTGCGGTGCACCAGCCGCAGCCGACGGCCCGACGCGAAGTGCTCCTCCGCCTCCAGCGGCGACTCGAGGGCGATCGCCGCCCGGGGATCGGCGCTGCGGCCGGGCAGTTGCTCGTTGGCCACCAGCTCCGACTGGACGACCACCCGGGTGCGGCTGTCGACGGGCTCCACCTCGTAGGCGACGGCGGCGATCGCCCGCTGGGTGAAGGAGACGAGCCGGGTGGAGCGCACCCGGACCGTGGAGCCGGCCGGTGAGGTCCACTCGCAGGTGCGGGTGAGCAGCCCGGTGCGCAGGTCGAGGACGCGCTGGTGGGAACGCAGCCGGCCGTAGCGCAGGTCGAACGGCTCGTCGTCCACCAGCAGTCGGACGATCTTGCCGTTGGTGACGTTGATGACCGTCTGCCCGGACTCCGGATAGCCGTAGCCCGCCTCCGCGTAGGGCAGCGGATGCGTTTCGTGGACGCCGCCCAGATAGGAGCCGGGCAGCCCGTGGGGTTCGCCCTCGTCGAGGTTGCCGCGCCAGCCGACATGGCCGTTGGCGAGGGCGAACACGGACTCGCTCTGCGGCAGCAGTCCGAGGTGCAGTTCGCTCTCGCGCAGGGTCCAGGGGTCGACACCGTACGACGAGTGGGTGATCACGCGTGCTCCCCCAGTTCGGCCAGATCCCGTACGACGATGTCGGCGCCGTGGGCGCGCAGCGCGGCGCCCTGTCCGACGCGGTCCACGCCGACGACGTACCCGAAGTGGCCCGAGCGGCCCGCGTCCATGCCGGCCAGCGCGTCCTCGAAGACGGCAGCCCCGGACGGATCGACGCCCAGGTCCTTCGCCGCGGCCAGGAAGGTGTCGGGGCGCGGCTTGCCCGGCAGCCGTCGTTCGGTGGCGACGACGCCGTCGACACGTACGTCGAACAGGGACTCCGCTCCCACCGAGCGCAGGATGTCCCGGCAGTTGGCGCTGGAGGAGACGACCGCGGTCCGCAGGCCGTGCGCGCGGACGGCCTCGATGTAGCGCAGCGTGCCGTCGTAGGCCTCGACCCCGTCCGTGCGGATCATGTCGAGGAGCAGCTCGTTCTTGCGGTTGCCCAGACCGTGGACGGTGGTGCGGTCCGGTGGGTCGTCGGGTGTTCCTTCGGGCAGTTCGATGCCGCGCGAGGCGAGGAAGGAGCGGACGCCGTCGGCGCGCGGCAGCCCGTCCACGTACTCGGCGTAGTCGTCGCCGTCGTCGAAGGGACGGAATCCGTCGCCGTCGCGTCCGCGCAGGAAGTCGTCGAACGTCCGCTTCCAGGCGGCCGCGTGGACCACGGCGGTCTTGGTGATGACCCCGTCGAGGTCGAAGAGGCAGGCCAGTATCTGTTTCGGCAGGCCGAGCTCAGTCATACGTGCAGTGTTCCCCCGGGATCCGCTTCCAGCGGGTGGCGAGCGCCACATCGGGCGTCGCCCGTCGATGCCCCGTCCGGCGCGGGACTTCCCTCGCGGCCCCCGTCGCCGATACTGGTGGCATGGAAATGGCTGCCCTCATGCCCCTGTCCGGGCTCGTACGACCGAGGCGTGCATGACCTTCGACGACCTGGTGGAGCGGGCCGCCTCGCTCGTACGACCCGGGCGGCGCGCGCTTCTCGGAATCGCCGGCGCCCCCGGCGCGGGCAAGACGACACTCGCCGAGCGTCTGGTGCGGCGGCTGGACGAGGACGGGCCGTTCCGTGTCGCTCACGTGCCGATGGACGGGTTCCATCTCGCGGATGCCGAGCTCGACCGGCTGGGGCGCCGTGACCGGAAGGGGGCTCCGGACACCTTCGACGCGGCGGGGTACGCGGCGCTGCTGCGCAGACTTCGCGAGGACGACGAGGATCTCGTCTACGCGCCCGGCTTCGAGCGGGTCCTCGAACAGCCCCTGGCGGGTGCCCTCCCGGTTCCCCGGGCCGCACGTCTGATCGTCACCGAGGGGAACTACCTGCTGCTGCGGGACCCCGCCTGGGCGCGGGCCCGCGCCCAGCTCGACGAGGTGTGGTTCTGCGAACTGGACGAGGCCCAGCGCATCCGGCGGCTGGTCGCACGTCACGAGGAGTTCGGCAAGGACCACGACACGGCGGTGGCGTGGGTGCTCGGGGCGGATCAGCGCAACGCCGATCTGGTCGCCGCGACACGGGACCGCGCCGACCTGGTCGTCGGGACCGCGGTCACCGGGACGGAGACCGCTCAGGAGATCACCGGGCACGAGGTCACCGGGGCCGGATCTCCAGCTCGGGCTCCCCGTGGGGATCGTCGGCGGGGTCGCCGTTCCGCGCGGTGAACGCCTCGGTGCGGATATCTGTGACGGTGTGACCGGACATGACGCGACTACGTCGAAGCCTTGGCTCCCGGACCAGCGACGACAGGGACCACGGCGGTGTCAGTCCGCTGAAGTATTCTTCCCGCCACCGCACACCGACTGGGAGGATCGAGAGAATTGACTGACCTGCCCGCTTTCCCACTGCCCTTTCATGCTTCCCGTTCCATATCGTTCGCGACACCGCGAACGCTGCGGGAACTTCAGATGGTGCAGTGCAGCGCACACATTCGGGCGAAGCCGGCGTGGTTCGACAAGATGAACGACGCCGAAGTCGTGGCCCGGTGGATGCAGGAGGCGGTCGCCCAGGGCCTCACCGAAGCGCAGGTTCGCTACGTACTTGCCGAACTCGTGCATTACGCCGCGCTGCGGGACGGACGAACCGGCGTCGAGGTGTCCGCCGTCGACGGGGTGTGGCAGTCGGACACCCTGGTCGACGACAAGCTCAGATCCCGGCTGCGCGAGGCGGTTCAGGTTCTGGAACAGGTGGCCGAAGCAGAGCAGGACTGGCATCCCGGATCCGACGGCCAGGTACTGGATCTGGTTCATCCGTCACTGTTCTGCCTGGTGAGAGGGGTGAGCGGCGGGCCCGAGCGGGCATGGCAGAACCCGACGAACCGCTACTCGAAGTACGAATTCTCGGAGAAATTCCAGTGGCTCCCCACGGACGTCGACGTCAGTGACGACGGCGATGTCACCTTCCGTTCGTACGTCAACAACGTCCACCCCGAGACTCATCGCGAACTGGCCTCCGTCCTGCCGGACTTGTTCGCACGCCTGCGCCCGCTGCTGGAGAACGTGCTCACCGATCTGCGCCGTCCGCGGCCCCTGCGGATCGAGGCCGATCCTTACGGGTGGTACGAGTCGCGGGAGCCGGAGTATCCGGACAAATCCTCCTACAGTGATGACGAGGCCTACGCAGAAGCCCTCCGTGCATGGGAAGAAGCCCATGACAACTGGTGGGAAACCCGCCGCCCGACCATCCCGGACGCCCCCGTCTTCACCCCGCCCGAGTTGCCTGATGAATCCGCCCGAGTCGACCTGCGCGGCCGCCGTCTCCAGGTCATCGTCAAGCTCGCCACCATTCATCTCACCCCGGACAAGCCCGAGTACCCGGGCGGTTCCTGGCATGTCGAGGGGATGTTGAACGAACGGATCGTCTCGACCGGCATCTACTACTGGGACAACGAGAACATCACCGAAAGCCGGCTGAGTTTCCGGGCTGCACTCGACGACCCGAACTACGAACAGAACGACGACAACGGCCTGCGTGAGGTCTACGGCCTGGAGAACGAAGACGCACTGAACCAGGTGCTGGGATCGGCATCGACCCCAGCAGGTCGCTGCCTGGCGTTCCCGAACACCCTTCAACACCGCGTCGGCTCATTCCGCCTCACGAACCCCACTCGCACGGGACATCGCAAAATTCTCGCGTTCTTCCTGGTCGACCCGTCGGAAAGGATCGTCTCGACATCCGATGTGGCACCACAACAACCATGGTCGGACACCTCGACCATGACGCTTGAACAGGCCAAGAGCCACCGCGAACAACTCATGCAGGAACGCAAGTTCTTCGTCGACGAACACAACGAGCAGCTCTACGAACGAGAATTCTCCCTCTGCGAGCACTGAACCTCACGTACAACCGACGCCGCGGGAAACGATCGTGGCCCTCCTCTGACACCGGCCGAGGAGACACGTGATCAGCAGGACGGCCCCTGACCGACCGCGGTCTGCGGTCCGCACGACGGGCGCCCGCCGCCGGGGCGGTCTTGCCCGCAGGCTCTTGGCGCCGGAGCATGGGGGCGGGTCGGCTGCCGAGGGGGGTGCGTGCTTGACCGCATCGGTCATCACCGGCCTGGTGGCACTGGTCGGCGTCGCGCTCGGAGGCTGGCTCTCCCTGCGCAACCAGGACCGGGCATGGCAGCGGGAGCACCAGCGCCAGTGGCGCGACATCCGCCTCACCGTGTGCAACGACTTCCTGGCCGCCAACCGGCGGTACGTCGCCTACGTCCTCGACCCCCGCGCGTCCATCACGGCGCTTCCGCATCCGCGCGAACCGGGTCACCTGATGCCGTTCTTCGACGAGACGGGCAGGCCGTACAAGGAGGCGCTGGAGGCAGGCTTCACCGCCATGCGACTCGTCACGGAGCGTCCGGAGACCGTGCGGTGCGGAGTGATCCTCGTCAACTCCTCACGCAGGGTGGCCGCCGCGCGCGCGACGCTGTCCGAGGCCGACATCCCGTCGGAGGCGTTCGAGAATCTGTGGAGAGCGGAGCAGGACTTCATCAACGCCGTCCGCAGCGAACTCGGCCTCGTCACGATGCCGCGCTCGCCTTCAGCGTGAGGGCGGGCGACCCGCGTGGCAGCGCTCCTCGCCCATGGCCCGCGACCGCCACTGACCGGACTCGTGACCGACGCGGGCTTGGCTAGTGCCGCGGCAGGCAACGTTTGCGCGACGGGGCGAACGTTGCCTGTCGCGGCACTAGGTCCGTTCGTCGGGCACGGGTTCGGACATGGGCTCTGCCCGGACCAACTCCTCGTACCGCTGCCACAGTTCGGCGGGTGTCGTCCATGGACCAGCCGCGTAGGAAGAGTTCCAGGAAGGCGCTCTCCGTCTCGTCGCCTCGGCGGCGGTAGCGCTCCGGGTCCGATTCGACCAGCGCGGCCACCGGCCGCGCGCCGGCCGGTCCCTCCGCCACGGTCAGCCGGTAGATGCCGCGACCGGTCCAACTGCTGTGCAGAGTGAGCTGGTCGCCCTCCAGGTACACGTCCCACTTCTCGTCCATGCTCTGCGACCGGATGCCGTGCCGGATGCGCTGCCACTGCCCCGCGGTCCACTCCAGGTCCGGGACCGGCACGGGTTCGGGGCGATGCAGCGGCGTCACGTCGTGGCCGAGCCCGGCGCGACCGAGGTCCTCACCGAGTCTGTCCTGCGCCACCCACTCGGGGAGCGCCTCGCACGCGGTCCGCCACGCGGCGGGGATGCCCGCCGTGCCGACCCGCGAGGCGACGATCCCTCCGACGATCGCACAGGTGGTGTCCACGTCCCCGCCGACCGACGCGCACGCCCACAGCGCCTCCTCGAAGTCCTCCAGGTGCCGGGCCGCGCACCACAGGGCGAACGGTACGGTGTCCACCGCGCTCACCTGCCGTCCGTTGCCCAACCGGTGTGCCGCGTACTCGGCGTGCGGTTGTCCCAGCAGCCGGCGTGCCTCGGCCACGCCCGAGCGCACCCGTCCCCGAGGGGTCAGTTCCTCCACCGCGGCGAGCAACTGGGCTCCGGTCACCGGCCGTACGGTGCCGCGCGCCGCGTACGCGGCCGCCACCGCTACGGCGACGGCCCCGGCCACCGCCTCCGGATGGGTGTGCGTCACCCGGGCCGACCGACCGGCCTGGGCGGCCGCCTCGGCCGGATCCACGGCGAACCAGGCTCCCAGGGGCGCCACGCGCATCGCGGCCCCGTTGCCCCACGACCCCTGGCCGTCGAACAGCCCCGCGGCCAGCTCCGCCCAGCGTCCGCCCTCGCGGACCAGGCGCAGCAGCCTGTTCATCGCGGGACCGTAGCCGCGGTCGAAGTCGTGCCTGCGGGCGAAGCCCCGCGCCAGGTCGTACTGGTCCACGGCACCGCGGCTGCGCAGTACGCCGAAGACCGAGCAGGCCATCTCGGTGTCGTCCGTCCACGGCCACTCGGCGGGCGGCAACCGGCGCTCCCGGAGGCACGGAAGATTGTCGGGTACGAAGAACTGGGCGCCGAAGGCGTCACCGACCGCCAGGCCGCGGAGGGCGTCGCGAGCGGCCGAACGGTGGTCGAAGGAACGGAAGTCGAAGAGGTCGGAGGAAGGGAGTTGAGTGGGCATCGCCTCCATCGTGCCAACCCCGCCCCCACATCGCCACGGCATTGTCCGCTCCCCGGCTCCCCACACGAAGAAGCAACGAGAGCCACGGCACCGGCTGCGATGCGGACGAAAGCCTGGAGGAACGCGCTGCGGAGTGGTACGAGGTGAACGGCATGGACACTGGTGCGCGCAGTTGTGTTCCTCGACTCGCGCAGGCTGAGGCTGTGTGCGACCCGCGATCGCTGTGCAGGACACACCCGGCAACGCGGTGTGGGGCCGGAGCACACGTGGCCCAGGCCCTCACCGCCTTCTTCGTGCAGTCAGTGCTGCCCAAGCGGCCGGACCTCTGCAGCCCTACCTCGATGCTGGCGCACCCTGGCAGCCGCGTGCCCTCTGTCCGGCCGCACACCCGCACTAACGATTGACGGCTCGCATCCCTGCCTCGTCATACCGCTCACCCGCCGCCTCGGGCAGCTCCGCATCGATGCGGGCCAGTTCCTTCTCGGTCAGCGCGATGCCGACCGCGGCGGCGTTCTGTTCCACGTAGGTGCGGCGCTTGGTGCCCGGGATCGGTACCAGGTCCTCGCCCTGGGCCAGCACCCAGGCGATCGCCAGCTGGGCCGGGGTCACGTCCTTCTCGGCGGCGATCTCCTTCACCTTTGCCGCCAGCCGCAGGTTCGCCTCCAGGTTGGCGTCCTGGAAACGCGGGTTCTCCCGGCGCCAGTCGTTCACGTCCAGCTCATCCGTCGAGGTGAACCGTCCGGCGAGGAAGCCGCGGCCGAGCGGCGAGTACGGCACGAAGCCGATGCCCAGCTCACGGCAGGCGGGCAGCACCTCGGCCTCCACGTCCCGTGACCACAGCGAGTACTCGCTCTGCACCGCGGTGATCGGGTGCACCGCGTGGGCGCGCCGGATGGTCTCCGAGCTCGCCTCGCTCAGGCCGATGCACCGCACCTTGCCTTCGGCCACCAGTTCGCCCAGCGCGCCGACCGTCTCCTCGATGGGTACGTTCGGGTCGACCCGGTGCTGGTAGTACAGATCGATACGGTCGGTCCCCAGGCGTTTCAGGGAGCCGTGGACGGAGCTGCGGACGTGCTCGGCCGAGCCGTCCTGCGGGCCGACCGAGCTGATGTCGCCCGGCACGGCGTTGTCCATCCGGTAGTTGAACTTCGTCGCGATCACGCACTCCTCGCGATGTCCCCGGATCGCCTCGCCGACGAGCGACTCGTTGGTGAGCGGCCCGTACATCTGCGCGGTGTCGAGAAAGTTCACCCCGAGGTCGAGGGCGCGCCGGACGGTCGCGATGCTCTCCTGCCGATCGGTGGATCCGTAGAAGGCAGACATGCCCATACACCCCAGGCCGATGGCCGATACCTGGAGCTCCCGCAGACTGCGTTTCTGCATGTCGTGTCCCAGCCTTTCCCTGTCGTTCGAGCGCACGAGGCCCCTCATCGATTCAAGCGTCGCATTCCAACGCCGGCATCCCGTGAGAGGCGGACGGCGCCACGGGCCTCATGCGCCGTGTGGTGTCTGCGACGCTACGAGTTCGAGCGCACTCCAACGCAAGTGGCGATCTGCACGACAATGCCACGCTCGAACTCGCCTGGACCACGATGCTCCGCCTGCCCGACCGGATCACCCCCGACTACCGGGACTGACCGGACTCCGCCCGTCGTGCCGGCCCGGGCGGGACCGTCACGAGTCCGGCCCCCCGATGGCCCCCCACCAACTGCTGCACGCCGCACTCACGACCGAACCTGCCGCCGAGACCGCGCCGCGCCGGCACGGCGCCGCACACCGCCCGCGCAGCCAGACTGCGATGCCCAGCCGCCTGGCCTCGTACCAGGCAGGAGCCAGAAGGGTGATCGTCCGGGAAAGCGAGAGGGCCCGGATCGTGTGGATCCCGGGCCCTCTCCAGCAGTAGCGGGGACAGGATTTGAACCTGCGACCTCTGGGTTATGAGCCCAGCGAGCTACCGAGCTGCTCCACCCCGCGTCGGTATCCCCCACCGTACGCCATCACAGCAAGCACCGAAGACCACCATGCACCTTCCTACGGGAGGGCCGGGCGCCGCTCGCCTCTTGCCTGCGCGTACGCGCCTCGTCAGCCACTCCTCGACTGGCACTTTCAGCGCGCGGGCCAGCGCTCCCACGGTCTGCGCCGACGGCACCGGCCCATCGCTCCGGAAGGCCTGCGCCCCCGTCGTTCGCCCCAGCCCCGCCCGCCCGGCTGGCTGGCTGGCTGGCTGGCTGGCTGGCTGGCCAGAGCCTTCTTGTCCAGACGCATGCGGGCCGGCCCGCCATCCAGCGTCCTGCGTAGATCGGCGAGTGCCGGATTGTCGCCGTTCTCCTGATGGCCCACGTACTCGCCCCCGGGCCGTGATGTGTTCGCCAGTGTTCGTCTCGTCCCGACGAACCCCGGCGCACACGACTTCCGCGACCTTCGATCACGCCAACACCCCACGTTGTACAGGGAGTCTGCCGTGACCGTCGCCGTTGCCCTCCTCATCACCGCACTCGTCATCGTCATCGCGCTGATGGACGGCGCCACCTACCCCGCGGCTCTCGGCGGGCCGGCCGCTCCGGCTACCGCACGCCACTCTCCGCGCTCGGCGGGTAGACGGGTACCCGGCGCTCTGACCGTCGAGGAACCTGACGTTTCCACCATCGTTCACAGTCACACGGTGATGTCCACGCCCGTCCCGGCGGGCAGCAGACGGAAGCGGTCCCGGAGGTCCGCGGGGGCGGCGGCTATGTGCCGTTCCATGACGGCTCGGCTCTCGTGGAAGTGGTGCCAGCCCTCGTAGTGGACCGGGATGACGGTCTGCGGGGCGAGCAGCCGGCAGAGTTCCACGGCCTCGGCCGCCGTCATCGTGTAGCGGACCGGGCCGGTCAGCGGGAAGCGGACACCTCCCAGGTGCAGCAGGGCCGTCCCCACGTCCAGACGTCGAGCCACCTGCCGTACACCGTCGTACAGGACGGTGTCGCCCGACATCCACAGGACCCGTGGCGCTGCCCCTCCCAGCTCAGGGCGAAGCCGGTCACCTCGCCCGTGAAGGGGCGGGACAGTGGTGGGCCGTGCCGCGCCGGGGTCGTCGTGACGGTGATGGCCGGGCGGTCCGGAGCCTCCAGGCGGTAGGTCGTCCAGGGAGCGAGGGCGCGCGTGTTGCCGCCGAGGCGGCGGGCGCCGGCCTGCGTGGTGAGGACGGTGTCCGCGGAGGCGAGCAGGGCCCGTCCCGCGAGGTCCAGGTTGTCGCCGTGGTGGTCGTGGCTGAGCAGAACGGCGTCGATCGGGGGGAGTTCGGCGGGGGTGAGCGCGGGGCCGGCAGTCTTGTACGAGGATGTTCCCCAGCCGAAGCGGTAGCGGTGGCCGGGCGGGTCGAAGGTGGGGTCGGTGAGCAGCCGCCAGCCACCGGCCTCGATCAGGGTGGTCGGACCGCCGATGTGGGTGATGCGTGCTTCGCTCATGCCGGGTCCCCGTTCACGGTGTCTTCGTCCGGTCCGTCGTCATACGCGCTGTCGTCGTCCGTTGTCTCGTCGTCCGCGGTGTCGCCTGTGCGGTTCAGGCCATCACGGTGTGACCGTATGCGGCGTCGGCCGCGCGCGGTCTCCCGGGCCGGGACGGATCGCGTACGTCCGTCCCGGCCCGGGCAGTTCCGTGCCGTGCCGTGCCCTCTAGCGGATGGCGTGCTCCAGGGCCCACGACAGGGCGTGGTCCGCGACCTCTTCCCAGCCGGGCGAGGCCGGCATGAGGTGCGGTTGGCCGGGATACACCTTCACCTCGGTGACGGTGTCCGACTTGTAGTGCCGGGCGTTGGACTGCTGGACCTTGGGCGGCATCAGATGGTCGAGTTCGCCGGAGAGGAAGAGCAGCGGCGCGCGGTCGTCGTTGTGGTAGTTCACCCAGATGTCCTGGTGGCCGGGCTGGAGGTTGGCCAGCACGCTGTTCCACAGGATGCGGCCCGAGGCGGGGACCGCGTAGCGCTCGTACAGCGCGCGCGACTCCTCCTCCGTGAACGTGTTGGTGAACGCGTAGTGCCACTCGTCATGGGTGAGGCCGACGGCCTTGTGATGGTTCGCCGGGTTCTTCAGCACCGGGAAGGTGGCCTTCACCTGTGTCAGGGGCACCACCGAGACGCCCTCGGTGGGCGCGGAGTTGATGGCGACGCCGGCCGCGCCGTAGCCGTGGTCGAGGAGGACCTGGGTGAAGGCGCCGCCCGCGGAGTGACCGATCAGGACGGGCGGCCTGTCGAGCCCGCGGACCACGTTCGCCAGGCTCTCGATGATCTGCGGGGCGGTGATCTTCTCGATCGGGGAGGGGTCGGCGTTCAGGGCCTCGACCTCCACCTCGAAGCCGGGGTACGCGGGCGCGATCACGCGGTAGCCCTGCTTCTCGTAGCGGTCGATCCAGTGTTCCCAGCTGCGGGGTGTGACCCAGAAGCCGTGGATCAGGACGATGGTGTCGGGTGCGGTGCTCATCGGGTCTCCTCGGGAGGCGGTGACAGGTGTCAGCGGGTGGCTCGGTGCGCGGCCAGGATCTGGCGGACCACGGCTTCCGGGTGGGACATCATCACGACGTGCGAGGCACCCTTGACCTCGACGGTCGTGCTGCCCGCCCGCTCGGCCATGAAGCGCTGCGCCGCGGGCGGGATGACGCGGTCGGCGGTCGGGATCACGTACCAGGACGGCAGGCTCCTCCAGGCGGGAACGCCGCTTCCGGCTCCCAACCCGCCCACGGAACCGGGGCGTTGGGTCGCCGCCATCAGCCGTGTCACGGCGTGCGGGAGATCCTGGGCGAACACGTCGTGGAACTTGGCCGGGTCGATGTATCCGTCGATGCCGCCGGGGGTGCCGTCCGGCAGGGGGAAGGGGCGGGTCAGCAGCGCGTCCGGCAGCCTGCTGCCCGGGAACTTCGACGCGAGCTGCAGCGCGCTCTCCCCCTCGTCGGGCGCGAACGCACCGACGTAGACCAGTGCCTTGACGTTGGTGTGCCCGCTTCCCGCGTTGGTGATGACCTCGCCGCCGTAGGAGTGGCCGACGAGGATGACCGGTCCCGGGACGGTGTCGACGACGCTGGAGACGTACGCGGAGTCGCCCGCCAGGTCACGCAGCGGGTTGGCGGGGGCGATGACCGGGAAGCCGGCCTTCTGGAGCCGGACGATGGTGTCGTTCCACCCGGACGCGTCGGCGAACACGCCGTGGACGAGGACGACGGTCGGTCTGCTCGTGTCGCCGGTACGGGCCGTCGCGGAGGCGGGGGCGGTGCCGCCGGCGAGCGTGAACGCGCCGGTCACGAGCAGTCCGCCGAGGACGCGGCGGCGGGGGTGGGCGGGGGAGGTCACGGTGTGGCTCCTTCGTCTCGGGCGGGCGGGAGGCCCGCCGGGCAACGGGCGAGGAATCTTCCGGCGGGATGCAAGAGGGTCGAAGAGGCGCCGACGGAGTGAGGGCAGGGCGAACTGGTGCCCGACGGGGTGAGGGCGGGGTGGGGTGTGGTCCGGCAGGTGTGGGCGGTGACCGCGTCCGCCTCCCCGACGGCCCGTCATAGTGGGCCGGGGCTCACCGGTTCGCCCGGTCGCATGGGACGCCTGTGGTGAGCACGCGAGGTGCGTCTCGGCTGTCGCGCTCCCCTGGCGCGGCCGACTGGGCCGCTCCCGCTCAGGAGTTGAGGAACTCCAGCAGATCGGCACCCAGTTGGTCCTTGTGCGTGTCCGTGATGCCGTGAGGTGCGCCCGGATAGACCTTGAGCGTCGCGTTCTTGATACGGGCGGCCGACGCCTTGCCGCCGACCTCGAACGGCACGACCTGGTCGTCGTCGCCGTGGACGACCAGCGTGGGGACGTCGAAGGTACCGGACCCGGGAAAGGGGGCTGCCGGCGGAAGTCCGAGATCACGTTCCGCTTCGTCGGCTCAGCGGTCCGCCGCGCACTTCGGGGGCGGGTGTCCCGCGCGGGCCCGTCGGCACCCCGTCGCATCCGGACAGGGGAACTCGACCGGCTGGTACGGGAGTTCGCCCGAGGAGTCGACACCGTGCGACGGCGCGGGAGGATGCCGGGGCGGGCGAGGCGACCGTCACCGCGCCACCCGCCCCGGCCGCTTTACCGGGTCGCCGTCCTGGATTCCAGGTCGGCCCGCGTGTCGTTGCCGTAGACGCCGGACTCGTCGCCCCGGATGCCGTACCAGACCTGGAAGCGGGCGACGGCTGCGGTGAGTTCGGCGTCGTAGCTGCCGCCGGTGCTGCCGTGGTCGTACACGTTCGGGATGCGGAGCAGGCGTTGCTGAAGCGCCGTCACCTCGGGGCCGCTGTCGCCCTCCCGGAGGGTGCCGGCCCCGTCCGGATCGTCGGCTCCGTCCGGGGCCGGGGCGACGGACGCCGCCGAGTGGCTCGCTCCGGTCCGGGACGAGTCGTCCTGGTCCGCGCGCGGCACCAGCAGGGCGAGGGCGAAGCCGATGAGGGCCGCCGCGGCGACGGCTACCGCGATCGCGGCGCGGCGCAGGCCCGTGCCGCGGCCCTGCCCGCTCCCGTGACCTCTTCCGTACAGGCGCCCGCGTCCGGTCGCGGGCCCGGCCCCCGCGTCCGTCGGCCCCGCGCCGTCGGTGTAGTCCTCCCCCATCAAGACCGGCGGCAGTTCCTCGGTCTCGTCCTCCTCCGGGGGCGGGAGAAGCCGTGTCGTGGTCGCGGGCAAGGTGACCGGCTCGTACCCGTCGTCCGTGTCCATTCCCTCCTGCACCCGCACCTGCCGCAGCAGCTCCGCCAGGGACTCGGAGCGGCGGCTTCGCTGGATGTGAGTGGGTTCGATCACGGAGCGCCCGGTGGGCTGCCCGCGTTCGGGCGGTGTCGGCACACTGCTCTCCTTCCGTACGCGCGGTCTCCCGCCGTCCGTGTGGAGTGATACGCGGGGCCGGGCCCGGACGTTCAGCACGGCACTGCCCCCCTGGCCCCTCCCCGCCCCTCCCTGTCGACCAGCGAAGGCCGCTCGCCATGGACAAATCAAAAGCCAGTTGGCGGAAGGTTGACCGAATCCCTGGAGATCACTGACGGATACATCCATATCGTCGGCCGCATGCCCCCACACCCTCCGAGAACCCCGGCGCTGCCGGTCCTCCCCTATCGGAAACCCACCCGCGACCGGGACTACTGGGTCTTCGACAACGTGCTGCCCGACGCGGACGCGGTGCGCGCCCGGTGCGTCGCCAGGGACGACTGGGTCAAGGGCCATCCGTACACCTCGGAGAGCTGGCCGGGTCTCCGGACGATGCCCGGACTCGAACCCGACGAACTGACGCACGTGGAGCGGCTGGTGAGGAAGGCGACCGGCGCGCGGAAGCTGTGGCAGCAGGCGACACCCTCGGGCGCCACGCTCAACCACAACTGCGTCCAGGTCGTCGGCAAGGGCGAGGGCGAACCGCGCCCCCACACCGATTCCCGCGCCCTGTGCCGCTACGCCGCGGTGCTCTACCTGAACCCGAACGTCCCCAAGGACTGCGGAACCAGCTTCTTCCGGCAGAGCCTGCCCGGCGGCCGGCTCGGCGGCAACGTCGTCACCGCGCCGCACAACAACCTGGTCGAGGCCCTGGGCACGCGCTTCGTCCCGCCCGGCTCCTTCGTCGAGGACATCCGCGTCCCCCACCGCTGCAACCGGCTGCTCCTCTACAACGCCAATCTGATCCACAGCGCCACCGACTACTGCGGGGACACCATGGAGGACAGACGGATGACCGCCGTCTTCTTCTGGATGGCTTGATCCCGACCTGCTCCCGGCGTCGGAAGTGACCCTGAATGGGAGTCCAGGGCCACTCTCCGCTGTCCTGGAGCGGGGCATCGACACGAAGCGTCGTCGATTTCGAGGCGATAACCGGACATTACGAGGCAGCCGCCGGATTACGTCCGCGCCAACTCCTGGTGGCCGAGAGATGATCTCGTCATGATGGGCGCATGACCTTGGCCTCCAGAGCCATGACGCGACTGGCGAACTGGCCGGACCTCGCGGAGTCCCTGCCGAGTTGCGGCACGGGACGCGCACTGTGCGCGGCGCAGTGCGAGATCGTCCACTTCCACTCCGACCACGACGTGGACCTGCACCTCACGGACCGGGCCATCCGGCGCTACGAGGACCACCTCAAGGACTCCACCGCGATCCGCATGGTGCCCGGCTCGCGCTGGGTGACCATCCATCTTGAGGTCGACTCGGACATCGACCTCCTGCTGACCCTGGTGAGTGTCGCTCTCCAGGCCCACATGAACGGGCACGTCCCGGGCGACGAGACGCTTTCGGCGACCTGCAACGACCGCTGACCGTCCGGGCCGAGGACCTCGACGGCCGGACGCTCCCGCGCTCCGCCCATCGGACCCGGAAGCCGGCCGCCGCGGCCCCGAGGCACTGCCGAAGCGTCGCCGCGCGCGGACGAACCCCGGCACTCGCGCGGGAAGCGGATGCCGGGGCTCGTCACGGGGTCATCGGGGCGCGATGACGTGGGGCGTCAGGAACGGGTGCCCGTCGCGCGCCGACGGCGGGTGGCGACGGTGATCGCGGCACCGGCCGTGAGGACGGCCACGGCCGCGCCCGCGATCGGCAGGGTGCTGCCGCCGCCGGTCTCGGCGAGGTCGCCCGACGGGGTCGACCCACCGCCGTTCGGCGAGGGGGCGGCCGGCGTGGACGACTCGGGGGCGGACGGGGTCGCGGACGTCTCGGGAGCCGAGGGCGTCACCGGAGTCGCGGGCGCCGAAGAGGCCGGGGTACCCGGAGTCTCCGCAGGCGGCGTCGAGGCCGGCGGGGTCTCGGGGGTGGTCGGCTGCGCGGTGCAGTCCTTCTTCCCGCCGTTCCACGCCATGATGAGCTTCTCCTTGATGACCGCGTGGTCCGGCCCCGCCGGAAGGTCACCGTGCTCGAAGCCGTCCTGGGCGTCGTGCTTGCCGTCGAACTTGACGGCGCCGCGGTACAGGTCGATCTGCGCGAAGCAGCCGGCGTCGGGCACCGAGATGTCGAGGGAGTCCGTGGCCTCCGGCTTCACCGAGACGGTGTCGAAGTCGTGGAAGACCTGGACTCCGGAGGTCTTGAAGGTGGCGCCGTGCGCGCGGTACGCGGCCAGCGAGGCGGTGCAGCTGCCGGCGTCGTCCGCGGCCCTGACCTTGATGTGGACCTTGCCGTCGTCGGTCGGCTTCAGGTTCTCGTCGTCGACCCGGACGGAGTCGTAGAAGTGCGTTCCGTCCAGGGAGAACTGGCAGCGGTCGGTCGCGGTCGCCGTACCCGCCCCCTGCCCGGGGGCGAATCCGCTGCCCGTCTTGTCCCAGCCGTCACCGCCGGGCCTGTCGGTCGCCGAAGCGGTCGTGGAGACCGCGCAGAGAGCGAACGCCGCCGCGCCCGTCCCCAGCAGGCAGCGAAGGGTGACACGTCTCGCTATGGACATGTGGTTCCCATCCTGATGATGCGAGACCCGGTCGACGGCGGCGGGCAGCACTCGGCAGCCGGGGGGCCGTCCCGGGGATAGGTGGTCGAAGAACACTGGACCCCTTGGTCACGGGGGCCACAGCTCGACCACATAGTCGATCACCACCTACTGGCTGTCAACTTCACTTCATACGCGAGGACTTCACGATTGGGCACGAACCGGCCACATGAGGAATCTCCTGCTCCGAAGCGGGCGACACGGCCGACTTACGGCAGGACGGGAGGCCACGAGGGTTCGGTAAGAACGGTTCGGTGAGCCGGTGCGGCACGGGTGGCACCGCGGTCGCGTCTCGGCGCGTGCGACCCGTCGGCGCGGTCCGACGGGGGCGGTTCGCCAGGAGGACCTCGCCGAGGCACTCAGTTCCCTGCCAGATGCGCACCGAGTGCCATCGTGTCCGTTTCGGTGCTAGTTTCCGACCATGAACGAGGCACCGGGGCGCCGCGAGCCCGCCGACGCGACCACCGTCAAACCGCCGATGCGGGACGCCCTGGTGGGAGCCGCCTTCCAGCTCTTCCTGGAGCGCGGCTACGAGGAGACCACGGTCGACGACATCGTGGCGCTCGCCGGGGTCGGCCGCCGTTCGTTCTTCCGCTACTTCCCCTCCAAGGAGGACGTGGTCTTCCCCGACCACGAGCGCTGCCTGGCCGACATGACGGCGTTCCTGAGCGAGGAGGCCGGCGCGGACGACCCGGTGCGGCGCGTGTGCGACGCCGCCCGGCTCGTCCTGCGCATGTACGCCGAGAACCCGACGTTCTCCGTCCAGCGCTACCGCCTCACCAGGAAGGTTCCCGGCCTGCGCGCGTACGAGCTGTCGGTGGTCTGGCGTTACGAGCGGGCCCTCGCCGAGTATCTGCGCGGGAGCTCCACCGGTCCGCGCGCGGACACGCTGCGCGCCGACGTCGTCGCCGCGGCGGTGGTCGCCGCGCACAACAACGCCCTGCGCTCCTGGCTGCGTTCGGACGGGAAGGGGGACGCCGCGAAGGCGGTCGACCACGCGCTCGGGTATGTGCAGAACGCGTTCGGCTCCTCGCCCGGCGAACCCACGGCCGAGGAGCCGGAGGACGTGGTGGTCGTCGTCTCGCGACGCGGAGCGCCGCTGTGGCGTGTGGTCCAGGAGATCGAGTCGGCCTTCGGACGGGAGTGAGCGCGGACCGGGCCGGCTTCCCGTGACCTCCTCGCATTTTTGAGGGTACGGAGTGTCTTTACGGGTGACACTCAGTGCCATACCCTGTGGTCGTGCACGGCGATCCGCGCACATCAGATTCCGGCCGAGCGCAGGGAGATGACATCGTGTACCACCCAGGAATCGCCCTTCACCCGGGCATCGGCTCCGCGACGGACGTGCTCGACACCGGCCCGGAGGAGCACCCCGGGGACGTTCTGCTCTTCCAGCGGTGCCGCTGGTGCGCCACCGCCATGTACAACCGTCTCCTGTGTCCCGTCTGCGCCGGCAGTGACCTGCGGACCGAGGCGAGCGCGGGCACGGGCGTCGTGCGCCACTCCACGGTGATCCACCGCAACACCCCGGCGGCCCGCAACGTCTCCCTGATCGAGATGACGGAGGGATTCACGGTCCGCGGCCGCGTCATGGGCTCGCCCGCCACCATCCACAGCGGCGACCGCGTCCAACTCTCCACCGCTCAGGACCCGGTGCGCCGACAGCCGGTGTTCCAGCTCGTCGACGGCTCGTACGGCGGCTGGAACTGAGCACGCCAGACGGTCCGCACCGCGAGCCGCCGTCCGGGACAGCCGTGCGCGGCTGAACGAACCGGCGTGCGGGACCGGTCCGTTCAGCCGTCCTGCGCCGGGCGTCGGGCGTCAGCCGTAGGTGATGTCGGACGTCGCGTACTTGCAGTAGGTGCCGTCGGGACCGCTGCCGTTCGTCGACGGCTCCGCCCCGGTGTTGTTGCCGAGGTACTTCTGGCAGGGGACGATCTTCTTGCTGCTGTCCCCGATGATCTTGATCGACTTGAGGGTCGCGCTGTCGCCGTAGTTGGTGTTGATGCCGACGAGCCTGCTTCCCTTGTAGGTCGCCTCGATGGCACTGAGGTTGATCGTCCGCTTGTACTGCGTCTTGCAGTTGCCGCAGGACCGGATGAAGGTGCCGAAGGTCTGCACCGCGAAGTTCGACACGTTCAGGGTTCCGGCGCCGTTGAACTGGAACACCTTGTCGCTGGCCGCCTTCGCGCCACCGCCGCTGACGGTGTAGACGTTGGACGACGAGGAGCCGAGGAACGTCGCCGCGTCCTCGCCGACGTCCTCCCACCAGACGTTCTGCAGCGTGCAACTGCCCAGGCAGTGAATGCCGTCGGCGGCGGGCGCGCCGATGATGACGTTCTTCAGGACGGTGCCCGCGGCCAGTTCCAGGATCGGCCCCTGGTCCTCGTCCTGGCCGTCCGAGCCCAGGTCACCGGTGCCGTACAGGCGTTTCATCCCGTAGTCCTTGGTGCCGGAGACCGAGATGGTGGAGGAGACGGCCTGACTGCCGTTCGCCGTGGGCCAGGTGGCGGCGCTCGCCGGCGTCAGTGCGCCGTCGGTCATCACCATGGCGGCGGAGAGGCCGAGCGCGGCGAGGGTGCCGGTGAGGGCGCGCCGATGGGCGCGGGGGCGTGCTGATGACGTCATGTCCCGATGCCTTCTTCCAGGTGGGGGTGGGTGGGGATGGTCGCGTGGGGACGCTCGCGCGTGGGGGCGGTCAGGGCTTTCCGGCGCCCGCACCGGACGTCACCGAGGCGACGACGGTGGAGGCGGGCTCGGCGGCGTAGCTGTAGGGCGGCTTGGTGAACGTGCCGACCCGCGAGATCTCGGTGGCGGCTCCGCCGAGGTCGTTGCCGGTGAGGTTGGCGTAGCCGTCCACGTCGCTGTCGCGGTTCGTGGTGACGGCGACCGCCGTGCTCCGGAAGACGTTGTTCTCGACGAGCATCTGGGCGCCCATGCGGGAGTGCACGGCGGTGTCCGCGCCGACGACGTAGTTGTCGTAGAAGTGCCCGGTGCCGAAACGCAGGCTGGGGATGCGGAAGTTGATGTTGTTGAACCAGTTGTGGTGATACGTCACCCGCAGGTGCCCGGTGTCCTCACTGGAGTTGCTGTCGCTGTGGCCGACGAGCGAGCCCTTGTAGTGGTCCTTGAAGGTGTTCCAGGAGACGGTGACGTAGTCCGAGGCGTGCGTGATGTCGAGCAGGCCGTCGTAGTAGTCCTTGCCGTGGTCACGGTCGGACGAGAAGGCGTTGTGGTCGATCCACACCTTCGTCGAGGCCTGGACGGTGATGCCGTCGGCGGGCGCGACCGGCTTGCTGATGTTCAGGTTGCGGACGACGACGTTGGTGACCTTCTTCAGCCGCAGTCCGCCGCCGGTGAATCCGGACGCCGAACCGACGCCCAGGACCGTGGTGTTGGAGCCGATGTCGACCTGACCGCTGAGCGAGATCAGTCCGTTGACCTTGACGACCTTGGCCGAGTTGCCGGTGACGGCGGCCTTGAAGGCGTTGAGCGTCGTGACGGTGACGGCGGCCGCGCTGCCGCCGCCGGTGGTACCGGCGCCGAAGCCGACCGGCGAGGTCTCGGCGGCTCCGGCCGACTGCGGCGCAACGAGAGCCGCGGTGACGGCCAGGGCGGCCCCGGCCGTCACCAGGGCAAGACGTGGAGAGCGCTTCCGTGGGGGGCGAGTACGCATGCGAGTGTGTCCCTTCGGAGGTGACCGTGGGCCATGTACACGAACGACGTACGTAGATCTGAACAGCGTGAGACATGCGGCATTACGCGTACGGACTGAACGCGGCTCATGGATGACGACTTGCCCAGGTGGTGCGGCTCGGAGATCTGATGTCTCGTATACGAGATGTCACACGCAGGTCATGCTGCTGAACGGGAACGTAGGGGGTAAGCGCTTTCTAGTCAACGCTTCCCACAGAACACATCCGGCCAACTCCCGAACCACACGGCACCCACGCGATCGGACACATCCGGGCGAGGCCACGACCGGCGGTGGGAATCCGGCCCCGGTCGAGGGGGCTCAAGGTCACGAACGTGACGGTCGGCGTCGACGACCCGAACGTCCTCGGCACGACGGCCTGGAGCACGCCGGGTCCGTTCCGCGCCTGGAAAGCCGAGGGCGGTCGTACGGGGGTCCGGGC
>NZ_JBHWVI010000103.1:17404-29415 GCF_042737005.1 Streptomyces sp. NPDC060027 | reverse complement strand
CACCTCTATATAAACTCTCTTCTTCGTCGGCTGCTTCTTTTGTTTATAAGAGACCGCCGCCTGACCCCTTTGGGCGCGCACGCCCGCCGCGCCCCCCTTCCGGGAGTACGGCGGGCTTCCGCCGTCCCGCCCGGGTGTCACACCTCGCGCAGGCCCTTGGCCAGCGGTCCGTCGCCCGCCACGCCGATGCTCCGCTCGCGCAGCGCGTCGAGCAGCGTCGACGCCCCCCGGCTCATGGCCTCGCACGTCCGCGTGTCCAGCGTCAGACGGACGTCGGGCTCCCGCGGGGCGGTCCCGTCCCCGTAGAGCGGTCCTTCCTCGGCGCCCAGCCACACATGGAACCGGCCCTCGTCCAGGTGGACTTCGACCAGCCCCTCCGCCACGCCGGCGGCGTCCAGCCCCCGCAGCAGCGGCAGCGCGAACCAGTGCGCCCGTACGGCGTCGGTGGGTCGCCGCTCGCCCAGCGCGGACGCGCCCCACTCTCCGAGCGCCTGGAGCACGGGCAGCAACTCTCGCCCGCGAGCGGTGAGTTCGTAGACATAGGCCGCGCCGGGAGGCGGCAGGCGCCGTCGGGTGGCCAGACCGTCGCGCTCCATGTCCTTGAGCCGGGAGGCGAGGACGTCGGTGCTGACGCCCGGCAGATCGGCGTGCAGATCGGTGTAGCGGCGCGGTCCGCCGAGCAGTTCGCGGACGATCAGGAGGGTCCACCGGTCCCCGACCGCGTCGAGGGCACGGGCGGCGGAACAGTACTGGTCGTAGCTTCGGCGCGGTGACATGCGACGCAGTCTAGCTATCTTGTTGGACTTTCCAAGCTCCCACTTGGTAAAACCAAGCAACACCACAACCGGAGGGCGCAGCGCATGGAGTTCCGGCAGTCGAGCAAGCTCAGCGAGGTCTGTTACGAGATCCGCGGCCCGGTGATCGAGCACGCCGACGCACTGGAGGCGGCGGGCCACAGCGTGCTGCGCCTCAACACCGGCAACCCCGCCCTCTTCGGTTTCGAGGCGCCGGAGGAGATCCTCCAGGACATGATCCGGATGCTGCCCCGGGCGCACGGCTACACCGACTCCCGCGGCGTCCTGTCCGCCCGCCGGGCCGTCGCCCAGCGCTACCAGGACCGGGGCCTGGACGTCGGCGTGGACGACGTCTTCCTCGGCAACGGCGTCTCGGAGCTGGTCTCCATGGCCGTACAGGCCCTCGTCGAGGACGGCGACGAAGTCCTCATCCCCGCCCCGGACTTCCCGCTCTGGACGGCCGTCACCACGCTCGCCGGCGGCAAGGCGGTGCACTACCTCTGCGACGAGCAGTCCGAGTGGTACCCGGACCTGGAGGACATGGCGGCGAAGATCACCGACCGGACACGCGCGGTCGTCATCATCAACCCCAACAACCCGACGGGCGCGGTCTATCCGAAGGAGATCGTCGAGGGCATCCTCGACCTCGCCCGCCGGCACGGGCTGATGGTGTTCGCCGACGAGATCTACGACCAGATCCTGTACGACGACGCCGTGCACCACTCGGCCGCGGCGCTCGCTCCCGATCTGGTCGTCCTCACGTTCTGCGGCCTGTCGAAGACGTACCGGGTCGCCGGTTTCCGCTCCGGCTGGCTGGTCGTCACGGGCCCCAAGCAGCACGCGCGCAACTATCTGGAGGGCCTGACGATGCTGGCCTCCATGCGGCTGTGCGCCAACGCTCCGGCGCAGTACGCCATCCAGGCGGCGCTCGGTGGCCGCCAGTCGATCCACGAGCTGACCGGGCCGGGCGGCCGGCTCCGCGAGCAGCGCGACCGCGCCTGGGAGAAGCTCAACGAGATCCCCGGCGTCTCGTGCGTGAAGCCCAAGGGCGCGCTGTACGCGTTCCCGCGGATCGACCCCGCCGTGCACCCGATCCACGACGACGAGAAGTTCGTCCTCGACCTGCTGCTGCGCGAGAAGATCCAGGTCGTCCAGGGCACCGGTTTCAACTGGCCGCGCCCCGACCACTTCCGCATCCTCACCCTCCCGCACGCCGACGACCTGGACGCGGCGATCAGCCGGATCGGGCGGTTCCTGAGCGGGTACCGGCAGTAGGGAGCCGGGGGCGCCGGTGGGCCGACCGGACGAGCCGGTGCTGCGGTCCCGGGCGACCGGTGTCACCGTACGAGGGACAGCAGCTGACGCAGGGACGGAAGGGCGCGGCGATGGGTGACCTGCTCCTCGTACGGCACGGCGAGACCGCATGGTCGATGTCCGGGCGGCACACCGGGTCGACGGATGTCCCGCTGACCGACAACGGCCGCGAGCAGGCGCGCCGCCTCGGTCCGCTGATCGCCCGGCACCACATCGCGGCGGCGTTCGTCAGCCCCATGCGCCGGGCGCGGGAGACGGCCGAGCTGGCGGGGGTCGGCGGCGCCCGCGTCGACGCCGACCTCTCCGAGTGGGACTACGGCGGGTACGAGGGCATCACGACCGTCGAGATCCACCGGGAGCGGCCCGACTGGTTCCTGTTCACGGACGGTGTCACGGCCGGGCCGCCCGAGCACCCCGGGGAGAGCCCGGACGCGGTCGGGGAGCGCGCCGAGCGGATGCTGGCCAAGATCGACGCGGCCCTCTCCGAGTCGGAGGGCAGCGTGGTCGTCGTCTCGCACGGCCACTTCCTGCGGGTGCTGACCGCGCGGCGGCTCGGGCTGACCGCCCAGTCCGGCGCCCTCTTCCAGCTCGGCACCGGGACGATGAGCCGGCTGAGCACCGAGCACCGGCGGCATGTGGTGGCCGGCTGGAATGTCAGACCCGACGCGTACTGTTCCCATGAACCGCTCGCCCCGGCGGACGAGGAGTCGAAGGAGCGCTGACCCCCCGGCCGGGGACGAGTGCCGTGGCACCACCCGGTGGTGGAGGGAGCGCGCCGTGACACGACCGCCGACCGCCGCACAGCGGCGCGTCATCGATGCCGCCGACCCGGTGACCGGGCGGCTCAAGGGCACCGAGACCCAGCTCGCCGCACTGGTGAAGCGGGGGCTCGCCTTCCGTCATCCGCGGCCCCCGCGCGACCATTTCCTGACGCCCGCCGGGCATCGGCTCCGCGAGTCGTCGGGGACTCCCGAGCCCGCCGACGCCGCCGAGCCGTCCGCTCCCGCGGCGTCCGGGGTGTTCGCGGCGCGGACCGGCGGCGAGGCGGAGGCCGAGACGGGCCCCGCGCGGCTCCGGGAGGTGCACAGCGCCTGGCAGGGACTCCTGGAGCTGCGCCGGATGACCACTCCGGACGGCGCCACCGACCGTCCGTGCGCCTGGGAACGCGCCCATCTGGTGCAGGCCGCCGCCCTCGCGCTGGAGGCGGCGGGGCACCGGCCCGCCGGAGCGGTGGGCGGCGGTTACCGGGTGCGGGCGACACCGCAGCCGGAGGCCGTCGCCGTACACGAGCCGGACCCCGAGGCGCTGCGGGCCTGCGCGGCCACCCTGGAGAAGGCGGGCTGGCAGGCCGGCGAGCACACGGAGCCGCGCACGGGCGCCCGGTACGTTCTCGCCTCGCCCCGGCGGGCGTGAGGTGCGCGGGCACCCCGTCCGGGAGCGCCGGGCACCCACGACGGGCCGCGAGGCGCGCGGGGTCCGAAGGGTGTGCGGCACAAGGGAGTCGGACGAGCCCCGCCCGTGTGCGGGAACCGTCAGGGCCCGGTGGCCGAAAGCCTCCGGAGCCGCCGCTGCGGATACTGTCGTGGCGGACGCCGCGGCAGCCGAGGCAGCTGCCTCGTCGCAGCGGCTGAAGTCGCCGCCGCCGTCGTTGTCGCCGTCGTCGTTGTCGCCGTCGAAAGGAAAGTCGTGGCAGAGGTGTTTTCCGTCCCCGTGACCGTTCGCGGGTACGAGACCGATGTGCAGGGGCATCTCAACCAGAGCGTGTATCTGCAGTACGCCGAGCACGCCCGCTGGTCGGTGCTCCAGGCGGCCGGGATCAGCCAGGCGGCCCTGGCGGCCCGGGGTGTGGGCCCGGTCGCGCTGGAGACGACCATCCGCTACCGGCGCGAGCTGCGGGCCGGCGACGAGGTCGAGGTGACGTGCGTCTTCCTCTGGGGCGAGGGCAAGAGCTTCCGTATCGAGCAGACCATCAGGAAGACCGACGGCACGGTGGCCGCCGAGATCACGGCGGTCGGCGGGCTGATGGACCTCACGGAGCGCCGCCTGGTGTCCGGCCCGCGGGACGCCTTCATGTCACTGGCCACCGACCCGGGCCCGCTGGGGCTCTGATCCCTCCGGGCCGCCGCGCCCCGCCTCGCACGGCCTACGCGTCGAGCAACTCCGGCCGGTGCGCCTCGTCGTAGGCCGCGCGGGACTCGGCGATCGTCACGCGGTGCCGCTCGGCCCAGTCGGTCAGGGAGAGCAGCGTCGCGTGCAACTCTCGGGCCACCGGAGTGAGTTCGTACTCGACCTTCGGCGGCACCGTGGGATGGACGGTGCGGGTGACGAGGCCGTCGCGCTCCAGATTGCGCAGGGTGAGGGTCAGCATGCGCCGGCTGATTCCCTCGACGCTGCGCTCCAGTTCGGTGAAGCGGATCGGGCCGTGCGCGGCGGCCACGATGATCAGCACGCTCCATTTTCCGGCGACCCTGTCAAGAACCTCGCGGACCGGGCACGCCTGCGCGAGCACTGCCTGCGAGGTAACACCGGTGTTCCCCTGGGACATCGAAGTGCCTCCTTATGCCGGTCTCCATGGTCACTGACGATGTACCCCGTTACAAGTCGTGCACCAAGGAGGACGTCCATGGAATCGACACCGTCCATGGAGGACACGGAGGCCATCGTCATGCTGTCCCGGACCGAGCCGGCGAGCTCGTCGACACCACGAACGTACTCCCGCTGGGCCTCGCTCGTCGTCCTGTGCGCGGGCACGCTGATGACGATCCTGGACGGGAACATCGTCACCGTCGCCATGCCCGCCATCCAGAAGGATCTGGGCTTCTCCGCTCCCGGGCTCGCCTGGGTCGTCAACGCCTATCTGATCCCGTTCGGCGGACTGCTGCTGCTCGCGGGCAGGCTCGGCGATCTGGTGGGCCGCCGACGGATGTTCACGGCCGGGCTCGCCGTGTTCACCGCGGCGTCCGTGCTGTGCGGGGTCGCCGACGGGCAGGGCCTTCTGGTCGCGGCCCGTGCTCTCCAGGGCGTCGGTGGGGCGATGACCTCGGCCGTCGTCCTCGGCATGCTCGTGGCCCTGTTCCCCGAGCCCCGCGAACAGGGCCGCGCCATCGCGGTGTTCAGCGCGGTCGGCGCCGCGGGCGGGGCGCTCGGCACCTTCCTCGGGGGCGCGCTGACGCAGGCCCTCGAATGGCACTGGATCTTCCTGATCAACCTGCCGATCGGCGTCCTGGCCTGGGGCGCGGCGCTGCGCGTCCTCGCCCCGGACAAGGGAGCCGGCCTCGGCAGGGGCGCCGACTATCCCGGCGCGGCCCTGGTCACGGGTGCGTTGATGCTGACGGTGTACACGATCGTCGGCTCCGGGGAGCGGGGCCTCGGCGGCACTGTCGTACTCGGCGTGCTCGCGGTCGTCCTCTTCGCCGGATTCACCGTGCGTCAGACACGGGCCGCCCGCCCCCTGCTGCGGCTGCGGCTGCTGCGCTCCCGGACCCTGACGAGCGCGAACGGTGTGCAGATCCTGATGATCGCCGGGATGTACGGCTTCCAGTACATCGGCGCGCTCTACCTCCAACGCGTCCTCGGCTACGGCGAGTTGCTGACGGGTACGGCGTTCCTGCCCGCGCCGATCGCCATCGGTGTGCTGATGCTGAGCCTGTCGGCGCGCACGATCGCCCGCTTCGGTCCGTACCGGGTCCTGCTCGCCGGACTCGCCCTCATCACAGCGGGCATGGCCCTGCTCAGCCGGGCCCCGGTCGACGGCTCGTACGCCACCGACGTGCTGCCCCCGCTGCTCCTGCTCTCCGCGGGATTCGCGGCCGCGATGCCCGCGGTGACGGGGCTCGCCATGTCCGGCGCGCGCCAGGAGGACGCGGGTCTGGCCTCCGGGCTCTTCAACACCACGCAGGTGGTGGGCGGTTCACTGGGTCTCGCGGTGCTGACGACGCTGGCGGCGAGCCGCACCGAGCGCCTGACCGGCGCGGGCGAGCACGTCGTCGCGGCGACGGCGGACGGCTACCGGCTGGCCTTCACGGTGGCCACGTTCATCGCCGCGACGGCCCTGACGCTGACGGCCGCCCTCCTGCGCCCCGGGCGGAACTCCGCGACCGCCTCGGCGGAGGAAGAACCTCCTCAGGAGCCCTCTTCCGCCGACCCGGCGTCGTCGGGAGTACGGATCGGCACCGGCACCTGATTGAAGCCGTAGTAGATCGCGAGGAGCCCGTGCGCGGCCAGGGTAAGCGGCGCCGAGACGAAGGACAGGGCGACCGCCGCCGGATAGGCGAGGGAGCCGAGGGCGAAGCGGACCCGGGTGCGCCGGGCGGCCTCGACGTCGACACGGCTGTCGAGCAGGCGCCCGGTGCGGGTGAGGTGCCACCACACGGCCTGGAACG
Organism: Streptomyces sp. NPDC060027; assembly: GCF_042737005.1. NCBI lineage: Bacteria > Bacillati > Actinomycetota > Actinomycetes > Kitasatosporales > Streptomycetaceae > Streptomyces > Streptomyces sp. NPDC060027. The sequence continues at coordinate 22,925 of NZ_JBHWVI010000103.1, read as the reverse complement.
CGAGGGCCATGGCGACCATGACCAAGCTGTAGACGGCGGCGGCGACATGGGACGGTCCGCCCTCGCGCAGGTACTCCGCGACCATCGCCGTCGGCCAGGGAATGGCGGCCACCACCATCAGCAGAAGCAGGTTCAGGAACATCAGGGTGCGGTCGACCCGGGCGACATAGCTGAAGACCTGGTGGTGGTTGATCCACATGATGCCGATCACCAGGAAGCTGACGACGTAGGCGGCGTAGGAGGGCCACTGCTCTCCCAGCGCGTGCCACAGGCCGCCGTGCTCACCGACCTCGGGGACCTTGATCTCCAGGATCAGCAGCGTGATGGCGATGGCGAACACACCATCGCTGAAGGCCTCCACACGGCCCGACTCGTTCATGACCGACTCTCCCCGTTGTGACCGCGTCCGCACGTGGTTGTCGTGCGGCTTCCGTGCCGTTGATGCGCTCAGACCGTAACCCGGCGCGGCTCGACAGTCGGCCGTGATGCGTCAACTCGCCCTCGCCCGGCGGGTGTACGCCGCCTCCAATCTCTGGTAGGAAACTTTCCTAACAGTACGCGGCAGCATCTCTCCCCCATCGGAGGTACCGTGCGCACCCCCCACACAGGCACATCGCGTCGCACTCTGCTCACCCTGATCGGAGCCTCATTGGTGGCCGGCCCCCTCATCTCCACCCAGCCGGCGACCGCCGCCCTCGTCGGCCTGGACGACCCGGCGAAGAAGGAGATCGCCATGAAGCTGGTCTCCAGCGCGGAGAACTCCTCGCTGGACTGGAAGGCGCAGTACAAGTACATCGAGGACATCGGCGACGGACGCGGCTACACCGCCGGGATCATCGGCTTCTGCTCGGGCACCCACGACATGCTCGACCTCGTCGAGCTGTACAACCGGCGCAAGCCCGGCAACGTCCTGGCCAGGTACCTGCCCGCGCTGCGCGAGGTCGACGGCAGCGACTCGCACGAGGGCCTGGACCCCGGCTTCCCCGCCGACTGGCGCCGGGCCGCGCAGGATCCGGCGTTCCAGCAGGCACAGAACGACGAGCGCGACCGTGTCTACTTCAACCCCGCCGTGCGGCAGGGCAAGACCGACGGCATCGGGGTCCTCGGGCAGTTCACGTACTACGACGCCATCGTGATGCACGGCGACGGCGGCGACAGCACCAGCTTCGGCAGCATCCGGCGGCGTGCCCTGGCGAAGGCCAGGCCGCCGGCCCAGGGCGGTGACGAGGTGACGTATCTGAACGCCTTCCTCGACGCGCGCGTGTGGGCCATGAGGCAGGAGGAGGCCCACTCCGACACCAGTCGGGTCGACACCGCGCAGCGCGTCTTCCTGCGCAACCGCAACCTGAACCTCAACACACCGCTGGACTGGAAGGTCTACGGAGACAGCTTCCACATCGGCTGACGGACGTGGAACGGGCGGAGGGCGCGGCACATGTCCTGTGCCGCGCCCCTCGTGGTCCGTTCATCAAGTCCTTGCGCACCGGGAGCCGTCGGTTCCCGCAGGCCGTCCGGGCCGCGCCGTCCGCCTCAGTGGGCCGGTAGCGCCGTGAGGTCCTCGCCCGCCTCCATGGGGTGGGTCACCTCCCCCGCGTTCTCGCGTCCCCTGCCGAGGTGGTTGAAGACGAGGTTGAGGCCGACGGCCGCGACGCAGCCCGTGGAGATCCCGGAGTCGAGGACGATCCGTACGGTCTGCGGGAACGCGTGGTAGAACTCGGGCGCGGTGATCGGGATGATGCCGACCGCGAGGGAGACGGCCACGATCAGCACGTTGTTGTCCTTCTCCAGGCCCGCCCTGACCAGGGTCTGGATACCGCTGGCCGCGACCGAGCCGAACAGGACGACACCCGCCCCGCCGAGCACCGGACGCGGTACGACGGCGATCAGGGACGCGGCCATCGGGCACAGTCCCATCAGCACCAGGAAGCCGCCGCCGGTGGCGACGACGCATCGGTGCTGGGCTCGGGCTGGGCGGCCACGGCGGCTCCTCCGGTCGGGTACACGTCGCCGTCGACGTGGGTGTCAGGGAGGTGATGCGCGGTCGTGCGGGACCGGGACGATGACCGTCGCGCGGACACGGTGTCCCCGCGGCGGAGACCGTGTCCGGGGCGCGCACGTCCCATGCGCGCCCCGGCTACGGCCGCCGTGAACCCCGCTCGGGTCCACGGCTACCGGCCGAGGGCCGTCCCCCTCGGCCGGAGTTCTGCGGTGGTCAGGCCCGCGCGGTGATCCGCGCCAGGCGCTGTGCCTCGTCCCGCGTGGAGCGGGCGATGGCGTCCTCGTCGACGTTGAGCAGGCGGCTGTCCTCGACGACCGGCTTTCCGTTGACGAGCGAGAGGGTGACCGGGGCGGCGGCGCCGAAGACCAGCGCCGTCACCGGGTCGGCGATCGAGGCGTGCGCCAGGGTGTCGAGCTTCCACAGCACCAGGTCGGCGAGCTTGCCCGCCTCCAGGGAGCCGACCTGGCTCGCGCGGCCGAGGACCTGGGCTCCTCCGTAGGTGCCGAGGCGCAGCGCCTGACGGGCGTTCAGGGCGGCCTCGCGGTGGGCGCCGAGCCGGTTGATGAGCAGGGCGTTGCGCAGCTCGGTGTGGAGTTCGCCCGACTCGTTCGACGCGGTGCCGTCGACGCCGAGGCCGACCGGGACGCCGGCCGCGAGCATGTCGGGGACCCGCGCGATACCGGCGGCCAGCCGGGCGTTGGAGGACGGGCAGTGGGCGACGCCCGTCTTCGTGCGGGCGAAGGCGGCGATGTCGGAGTCGTTCATGTGGACGCAGTGCGCCATCCACACGTCTTCGCCGAGCCAGCCGGTCGACTCGAAGTACTCGGTCGGGCCCATGCCGAACAGTTCCTTGCAGAACTGCTCCTCCTCCACGGTCTCCGAACCGTGCGTGTGCAGCCGTACGCCCTTGCGACGGGCCAACTCGGCGCCCTGCTTCATGAGTTCGGTGGAGACGGAGAAGGGGGAGCAGGGCGCTACGGCGACCTGGGTCATGGCGTCGAAGGAGGCGTCGTGGTGCTCGTCGACGGTCGCCTCGGTGGCGGCCAGCGCCCCTTCGAGGGTCTCGACGGCGAAGTCCGGCGGCAGTCCGCCGTCCTTCTCGCTGCGGTCCATGGAGCCGCGGGCGAGGGTGAAACGGACGCCCGTCTCACGGGCGGCCCGGATGATGGCGCCGGACAGGTCGCCGGAGCCCTTGGGGAAGACGTAGTGGTGGTCCATGGCGGTGGTGACGCCGCCTCGGGCCATCATGGCGAGGGAGCCCTGCGCGGCCGCGTAGGCCATCTGCTCGTCGATGCGCGCCCAGGTCGGGTACAGCGCGACGAGCCAGTCGAAGAGGTTGTGGTCCGTGGCGAGGCCGCGGGTGATCCACTGGTAGAAGTGGTGGTGGGTGTTCACCAGACCGGGCGTGGCCAGGTGCCCGGTGCCGTCGATGCGGCGGACCACGTTCTCCAGGTTCTCGGGGGCCTTTCCGGGGCCCACCGACTCGATCCTGTTGTCGGCGACGACGATGTGACCCGAGGCGTACTCGGTGTCGCCCGCGTCCACGGTCGCGATGGCGCAGTTCTCGATGACGATGCGCTGGACTGCCACGACGGTTCCTCGTTCTTCCCATTGGCGGACGGACCCGGGGGCCGAGCGGGGTGACGACCGGGTCCGTGGTGCTGTCATTGCGCAGATGCCCCCGCTCTCCCCTGGGACTTGACGCCGGCGCACGCGTCGGGGGCCGAGCACGTAGTCCTGCGGTGCAGTGCTACGAGGTGGTGAGGTCCACCGGGATGCGCGGCTCGCAGCCGTCGCGCAGGACGGTGCCCTCGATGAGCCCGTACGGACGGTCGGCCGCGAAGTAGACCTCGTTGTCGTTCTCGAGGCCGAACGGCTTCAGGTCGACAAGGAAGTGGTGCTTGTTCGGGAGCGAGAAGCGGACCTCGTCGATCTCGCTGCGGTTGTTGATGATCCGCGAGCCCATCTGGTACAGGGTCTGCTGGAGCGAGAGGGAGTAGGTCTCCGCGAAGGCCTGGAGCATGTGCTTCCTGACCTGGTCGTAGGACTTCTCCCAGTCGGGCACCTTCTCCTCGTCGCCGGTCCAGTTGAAGCGCCAGCGGCCGGAGACCTGGGTGGCCAGGATGCGGTCGTACGCCTCCTGGAGCGTCGTGTACTTGTCCTTGACGTAGCCCCAGAACTCGGAGTTCGTCGAGTTCATCACGACGAGGTCCTTCAGGCCCGAGATGACCTCCCAGGTCTCACCGTCGTAGGTGATCTGGGTGACGCGGGTCTCCTGGCCCTTGCGGACGAAGGAGTGCTTGGCCTCGTCCGAGCCGATGACCCGGGAGCCCGCGTCCGAGGCCTCGATCCGCTCCCAGGCGTACTCCTCGATACGGATGCGTGCCCGTTTGATCGGCTCCTGGCTGGTCACGAAGTGCCGGGCCAGATGGATGCCGAACTGCTCGGCGGACTCGATGCCGTACTCCTTGGCGAAGGCGTACACCGTGTTTTTGGTGGTGTCCGTCGGCAGGACGTTCGCGTTGGAGCCCGAGAGGTGGACCTCCTGCATGTCGCCGCTCAGCGCGACGGACACGTTCAGGTCCTTGATGTGGTGCGTGTCGCCGTCGCGGGTGATCTTGACGACGCGGTTCTCGGCCTTGCCGTACTGGTTCTGTCCCAGCATCACAGGGTGGGCGCGGCGGGAAGGGTCGGTCATGTCTGCTAGCTCCCTCGGTAAACGGAGTAGCCGAACGGGTTGAGCAGCAGCGGTACGTGGTAGTGCTCGCCCGGCCTGACGGCGAAGGTGATCGTCACCTCGGGGAAGAACGTCTCGCTGTCCCGATTCGCGGGGGCGTCCTGCTGCGCATCGGCTTGCTGTGTCGCTGAATCCGACTCGAAGTACTGCTCGACCGCGAAGTCGAGCCGCACATGGGTCGTGCCCTCCGGCAGGGCCGGAAGGTCCTTGCACCGGCCGTCCGCGTCGGTCGCGGAACCGCCGAGCGCCTGCCAGTGGGCCTCGCGCCCGGCGCGGGCGGCGAGCTGGACGGCGACTCCCTCGGCGGGGCGGCCGACGCTGGTGTCCAGGATGTGGGTGGACACGGAGGCGGTGGTGTCGGTGCTCATGCCTCTTCTTCCTGTACGAGATGACCGAGCCGGATGCGGTTGATCTTCCCCAGTTCGACGCGGACGATCTCGCGCTCCTGCTCGGCCGAGTTGCCGATCCGCTCCTTGACCGCGTCGCGCATCTGCTCGCCGGTCCGGCCGGTGGCGCAGATGAGGAAGACGTGGCCGAACTTCTCCTGGTAGGCCAGGTTCAGTTCGAGCATCTCCTCCTTGAGTTCCTCGGAGGCGCCGGCCATGCCGCGCTGTTCCCGGGAGGAGGTCGGATCGCCGGGCCTCGGGCGCCCGATGGGCGGGTGCCCGGCCATCGCCTCGGCCAGGTCCGCGTCTGTCAGCTCGGCCATGGCGGCGTCGCTGGCGGCGAACAGGTCGTCGACGGTGGCGCAGGGGCGGGCGGCGAGCAGCCGCTCGGCCCACGCC
>NZ_JBHWVI010000103.1:0-17394 GCF_042737005.1 Streptomyces sp. NPDC060027 | reverse complement strand
GTCGGCTTGTGCCCCCGGGGCGGGGGGGGGGGCGGGGGGGCCCCCCGGGGGGGCGGGGGGGGGGGGGGGGGGGGGGGCGCCCCCCCCCCCCCCCCACGCCCGGGAGGCGCAGGCCTCGTGCAGGGCGGCGGAGGCCGCGCGCTCCTCCAGGGCGTTGAAGCGGGCGAGGCCGCCAGGTGTCGTACTCGACGTCACGGGAGCCTCCGTGGCCTTGTGCTGGACGGGCTGCGGATCAGCTAACGCCCTCGGAAACACCACGTCAACACTTTGTTGAAAACTTCGGGTTACAAAAACCGCCGCCCGATCGAGCCGGACGGCGGCGGGTGACGGCAGGCGGACCCCTGCCGCGCTGAGACGCGTTTTCGCTGGTCAGGCGTCCTTTTCGCGATTCAGATAGTTGTAGACGGTGAACCGGCTCACGCCGAGCGCGCTCGCCACGGTCTCCACACCGTGCCGCACGGAAAAGGCCCCGCGCGCTTCCAGTATGCGCACGATCTCCTGCTTCGCCTTCCGGTCGAGCTCCGCGAGCGGCTTGCCCCGCTTGCGTTCCAGGGCGGCGAGGATGTGGTCGAGCGAGTCGGCGAGCTGGGGCAGGCGCACGGCGACGACGTCCGCGCCCTCCCAGGACAGCACGACGTCGTCGACGCCGGCCTGCTCGGGCGCCAGCATCTCGCCCCCCATGGCGTCGACCAGCGGCTTGACCGCCGCGACGAAGGGGTCCTCCCCGATTCCGGTCACTTATCGCCCTCCCCGGCGGCGCCCACGACGTTCACCTGGAGGGAGACGCGGGTGGCGCCCGCCTCCAGAGCCTTGCGCAGCAGATCGTCGACGGCGGTGAGCACGGCGCCGGCGCCGCCTTCCGCGGTGTTGCCGAACGGGCCGACGTCCACGGCGTCCAGTTCGGCCGCCTCGATGACCTCACGGGCGACCAGCGCGTGCCGCGGCGGCTCGTCGAGGTCGAAGGGCTCGGTCGTGAACTCCACTCTCAATCGCACGGGCTCAACCTACTGCGCGCCGCGGACATCCCGGCAGCCCCCTCGAACCCGAGCCGGCCACGCGGGCCGCTTTCCCCGGCACCCCCTTGACAAGCTCCGGCACCCGACGGCAATCTTCCATTAAGCAGAAATGAACTTCCGCCATACGGAATCACTCGAACCGCCGGCCCGGCCGACAGCTCGGCCGCCAGCACGGAAGGGAGCGCCGACCCCATGGGATTCGCCGACCAGCGCTTCAACGTCAACCTGTCGATCCTCTTCACGGAACTCCCGCTCCTGGAGCGCCCCGCGGCCGCCGCCGCGGCGGGCTTCACCGCGGTCGAGCTGTGGTGGCCCTGGGTCGACTCCCCCACGCCCGAGCAGTCCGAGCTCGACGCCCTGAAGAAGGCGATCGAGGACGCGGGCGTCCGGCTGACCGGGCTGAACTTCTACGCCGGCCGGCTGCCCGGCCCCGACCGGGGCGCCCTGTCGATCCCGGGCGAGGAGTCGGAGAGGTTCCGCGCCAACATCGACGTGGCCGCCGACTTCGCCGGGTCGCTGGGCTGCGGGGCGCTCAACGCCCTGTACGGCAACCGCGTCGAGGGCGTGGACCCGGCCGAACAGGACGCGCTCGCGCTGGAGAACCTGGTCCTCGCGGCCCGGGCCGCGGACCGGATCGGCGCGATCCTCCTCGTCGAGACCCTCAACCGGCCGGAGTCACCGCTCTACCCGCTGGTGACCGCCCCGGCCGGCGTCGACATCGTCGACCAGGTCAACCGGGCGACCGGCCTCGGCAACGCCAGGTTCCTCATGGACCTGTACCACCTCTCCATGAACGGCGAGGACCTGCCGCAGGTGATCGCCGCCTACGCCGACCGGACCGGCCATGTGCAGATCGCCGACAACCCCGGCCGCGGCGCCCCGGGCACCGGCACCCTCCCGCTGGAGGAACTCCTCGACGAGCTGGCCAAGGCCGGTTACGAGGGCTGGGTCGGCCTGGAGTACAAGCCGGGCGACCGGCCGAGCGCGGAGGCCTTCGACTGGCTGCCCGCCGACGTCCGGGCCGCCCGCTGAGCGGCACCCCCAACACGCAGCAGGGATTTCAGAGAGGCACCCTCATGAGCAACGACAACCTCCCCAAGGTGGCCTGGATCGGTCTCGGCATCATGGGCTCGCCCATGTCGGAGAACCTGATCAAGGCCGGGTACGACGTCACCGGCTTCACGCTGGAACAGGACAAGCTGGAGCGCCTGGCCGCCGCGGGCGGCACCGCCGCCGCCTCGATCGCCGAGGCCGTGCGTGACGCCGACGTGGTGATCACGATGGTGCCCGCCTCCCCGCAGGTCGAGGCCATCGCGTACGGCCCCGACGGCATCCTGGAGAACGTGAGGTCCGGCGCGCTGCTGGTCGACATGTCCTCGATCACCCCGCAGACCTCGGTCGACCTGGCGGAGGCGGCGAAGGACAAGGGCGTCCGCGTCCTCGACGCCCCCGTGTCCGGCGGCGAGGCCGGTGCGATCGAGGCCGTACTGTCGATCATGGTCGGCGGCGAGCAGGCCGACTTCGACGAGGCGGAGCCGATCTTCGAGGCGCTCGGCAGGACCGTCGTGCTGTGCGGCCCGAACGGCTCGGGCCAGACCGTGAAGGCGGCCAACCAGCTGATCGTCGCCGTGAACATCCAGGCGTGCGCCGAGGCCGTGGTCTTCCTGGAGAAGTCCGGCGTGGACCTCAAGGCCGCGCTCGACGTCCTCGGCGGCGGTCTCGCGGGCTCCACCGTGCTGGCCCGCAAGAAGGACAACTTCCTGAACCGCGACTTCAAGCCCGGCTTCCGCATCGACCTGCACCACAAGGACATGGGCATCGTCACGGACGCCGCCCGCACGGTGGGTGCCGCGCTTCCGGTCGGCGCCGTGGTGGCCCAGCTCGTCGCGAGCCTGCGCGCCCAGGGCGACGGCGGCCTGGATCACTCCGCGCTGCTGCGCGCGGTCGAGCGGCTCTCCGGCGCTCAGATCTGAACCACGGCGGGGAACCGGCCCGGAACCGGCGGGGAGCCCGCCGACGACCGGCCGGACCCTGCCCGGGCCCCTGCCTCACGGGCCCCGACCTCCGGGCCGCGGTGGCGCTGACACCTGTCCTGTCGCGCCCAGGCGCCGCCGCGGCCCGGATCTTCCTTCGACAAACGAACCTCGCCCACTTCCACGCCGCGGACCCCGAGTACGGCAAGCGGGTGGAGGAGGCGGTCCACGCCCTGCGCGAGGACCGAGAACCCGACTCGCGTGCCGCCCTTGACGGGAGGTCAGGACGGTACGCGTAGCCCGCGGTGGATCGAGCGGCCCCGGATGAGGGGTGGCCGCGCGACAGGCCCGCGGGCGGGGCGAGGACCGCGGCGGCATGCGAGCCAGTGCGGTGGTGAAGGTCCCGGTACCCGCTTCTCGACCTGAGGGAAGCGGCGTCACGGTTCCGTCGCATCCGTCGCGGTCCCAGCCACACCGGCCCACCAGGGCCCGCCCACTCCGTCCGGCGGCGCGAAACGTACTGTCGCGCCCAGGCTCGCGCCGTCGGACGGCAACAGCCCCTGCCTCACCGGCGGAGCGCCGGGTACGGACGGTCCCGTACCCGGCGCGCCGCCGTTCCGTGCGCGGCGGACCGGGCCTCCGGGTGCGGATTCCGGCCGCGCGCAGCAGCCTGGGACCATGGAGGCTGACGGCATGGAACTTCCCAGGATCGTGGTGCACACACCGGCGCTGGACGGATCGCGGCGGGTCACCGAGGGCGACCGGGTGCTCGGCATCGCGTACCACCTCGACGACGTCGTCGAGATCCTGCGCCAAGCGGACGTCGACCTCGACGCGATCGAGGTCGAGGAGAGCGACATCATCGAGTGGCAGGGCGGCGGCCCCGACGACTGGCCCGGCCTCTCGGAGCACACGGACGGATGAGGTCGAGGGCCACGGGCACGGCCCGCCGCCCCGGCACGTGCCGCCCGACACAAGCCGCGCGACACGCGCCGCGAGCCGCGAGCCGCGAGCCGAAACGGGCGGCAAACGGACTCCAGACATACGCAAGCGGGCGTAGAACGCCTACGGAACCCTCAAATCAACCTCTGAACACTGCCCCAGGGGCTTCTCCTCCCGCCGAATGAGGCACATTCTCGGCACACGGGGCCCGCCGGCACGGGGGCGGCGGGTCCCGAACGGGGGAAGCACGGGGGCACGGGGGCACGGGGGAAGGCACCATGAGCGGGAGCGCGGCGGTCGGGCCCAGGCCTCAGACCGTCGCGCTGCTGCGTGAGGACCCCCATCGGGCCGCGAGGGTCACCGCGCTCGCCCCGCGTCCGCGGGACACGGCGGCGGGCCGGACCGGCCTCGGCCGTGCGGCGGAGCAGGCACCGCCCCGGAGCGATGAAGACGGCGGCGGCTGCCGCATCGGCTTCACATACGACGGGGCCGGCTGGGGCTCCGGAGGCGGCTCGTACTGACCGCCCGCGGGTCCTTCAGGAACGGCAGGATGTGCCGCAGGAAGAGATCCGGGCGCTCGTTGTACGGCTCGTGGGCCGTGGGCAGCAGAACGCTCAACGTCCCTGCGGGGAGCATGCGTTGGGCACGGCGGCCGTCGAGGAGAGCGGGGACGACCGGGTCGCGGCTCCCCCACACGAGCAGGATCGGCAGATCCAGGGCGGCGGGGTCGGCGAGGCCGAAGTCCGGATCGGCGAGACCACGCCAGACGGCGCAGTGCACCGCCAGTCTCCGCTCGTCGTAGGGCAGTTGACGGACGCGGGCGTACGTCTCCCGGGCGCTCGGCGTGCCGAGCCGGCCCAGATAGGCGCGGGCCAGCGGGACGACCAGCCGGCGGGCACGGGCGGGACGGCCCATCACCTCGCGGCAGAACCAGCGGGTGAACGCGGAGGGCCGGGTGAAGCCGGCCGGGTCGACCAAAACCAGAGCGGCGACCGACGCGGCGCGGGGGCCCTCGGCGAGGCGGCAGGCGACATAGCCGCCGACGCTGTTGCCGAGCACGGCGACCTCCCGCACGCCCTGCTCCTCGGCGAGCGCGTCGATCACCCGCTCCGCGACCTCCACCAGCCCCTCGGGAGTGACCCGGCCGGGTTCGGGCGCGGTGGAGTCGCCGTATCCGGGCCAGTCCACGACGAACGTGCGGTACCGGTCGGCGAGGGCGGGCAGCACGGCGTCGAAGTCACGGCCGTCCCCGGGATTGGCGTGCAGAAGCAGCAGCGCGGGGGCGTCGGGCGGGACGGAGGTCCCCTCCGGCCGGGCGCAGGGATACGGGGGGAAGCAGCGTACGGCGATGTCGCCGAGGGGGGTGGGGACGGTCATCCGCATGGGGCGAGCATGCCGGACCCGCCCGCGCCTGGGAACAACGCGCGAGGGCGGCCCGTCCCTCGGGGTGGGCCGCCCTCGCGTGCGAACGAGCGCGTTCGTCAGACCTTCAGCGTCCGGATCGCGGTGGGCGCGTGGCCCGGCTCGGTCGCGATCTCCTCGAACTCCACGACGTTCCCGATGTCGTTCGTCCTGCTCATGGCGATGTTGGTGACGCGCTCCAGGATCGCCTCGACGACGACCGGGACCCGGAACTCGGCGGCGAGCTTCTTGGCCTGCTCGAAGGCGGCGCCGAGTTCACCCGGGTCGGTGACCCGGATCGCCTTGCAGCCGAGGCCCTCGACGACCTTGATGTGGTCGACGCCATAGACGCCCAGCTCGGGGGAGTTGATGTTCTCGAACTCCAGATTGACCTGGAAGTTGATGTCCAGGCCGATCTGCGCCTGCCGGATCAGGCCCAAGTAGGCGTTGTTCACCAGGACATGGACGTACGGGATCCTGTGCTGGGCACCGACGGCCAGTTCCTCGATCATGAACTGGAAGTCGTAGTCGCCGGAGAGGGCGACCACCTGCGCGTCCGGATCGGCCTTGGCGACGCCGAGCGCGGCCGGGATGGTCCAGCCGAGCGGGCCCGCCTGGCCGCAGTTGATCCAGTGGCGGGGCCGGTAGACGTGCAGCATCTGGGCGCCGGCGATCTGCGAGAGGCCGATGGTGGTGACGTACCGGGTCTCCGGGCCGAAGGCCTTGTTCATCTCCTCGTAGACGCGCTGCGGCTTGATCGGGATGTCGTCGAAGTGCGTCCGGCGCTGGAGGGTGGCCCGCTTCTCCTGCGCGGAGGCCGCCCACACGGAGCGGTCGGGGAGTCCGCCCGCCGCCTTCAACTCCCTTGCCACCTCGACGAAGAGCTCCAGCGCCGCCTTGGCGTCGGAGGCGATGGCGTAGTCGGGTGCGAAGATCCTGCCGAGCTGGGTGGGCTCGATGTCGACGTGCACGAACTTCCGTCCGGCCGTGTAGACGTCCAGCTTGCCGGTGTGCCGGTTGGCCCAGCGGTTGCCGATACCGAGGACGAAGTCGGACTCCAGGAAGGTCGCGTTGCCGTAGCGGTGCGAGGTCTGGAGGCCCACCATGCCCGCGTTGAGCTCGTGGTCGTCGGGCAGCACGCCCCAGCCCATGAGCGTCGGGACGACCGGAGTGCCCGTCAACTCGGCGAACTCGACGAGGAGTTCGGTGGCGTCGGCGTTGATGACACCGCCGCCGGCCACGATCAGCGGGCGTTCGGAGGCGTTCAGCAGCCCGATCGCCTTCTCGATCTGGGCACGGGTCGCGGCGGGCTTGTAGGCCTGGAGCGGCTCGTAGGTCTCGGGGTCGAACTCGATCTCGGTGAGCTGGACGTCGATCGGCAGGTCGATGAGGACCGGCCCGGGACGCCCGGAGCGCATGAGGTGGAACGCCTGCTGGAACACGCCGGGAACCTGCGCGGCCTCCAGCACGGTGACGGCCGTCTTCGTCACGGGCTTGGCGATCGACGCGATGTCGACGGCCTGGAAATCCTCTTTGTGGATCACCGCGGTCGGCGCCTGGCCGGTGATGCACAGGATCGGGATCGAGTCGCCGGTCGCGGAGTAGAGGCCGGTGATCATGTCGGTTCCGGCGGGGCCCGACGTACCGATGCAGACGCCGATGTTGCCCGGGTGTGTGCGGGTGTAGCCCTCCGCCATGTGCGAGGCACCCTCGACATGCCGGGCGAGGGTGTGGCTGATCCCGCCGGACGCCTCGAGCGCCGCGTAGAAGGGGTTGATCGCCGCACCCGGGACGCCGAACGCGTCGCTGACGCCCTCGCGCTTGAGGATCTCGACTGCCGCGCGGGCAGCGGTCATACGAGCCATGGAGTACTCCTGCTTCGGCTGTCGGATTCGCGCTTCCGTCGCGCCCCGCGGAGAGCCACAATTCCGTATTGCGGAAACTAACTTCTACCATCTGGAAGCAATGTAGGCGCCGTGGCAAGGAGCGTCAAGGGCGGGCCCCGCGACCGATCGGGCCGGTGGACGTCACGCCGTTTCGCTGCCGGACGCCGCCCGGCAGGAGGACGATGGACGCGCCGACCCGACGCGACCTCCTGGAGTGGGCCATGGCAGAGAGCGTGCCGGTGCGGTGCCCGGCCTGCCGCCGCGAGCACCTGTACGCGGCTCCGTCCTATCCCTGTGTGTGCGGAGCGCCCGTGACGACCCCGCTCGACCGCCTCGCGGAGCCGACCCCCGTCACCCACCGCGCGTGGGACGAGGACTGGGCCGAGGTCCGCTGCGAGGCGTGCGGCCACGAGACCCAGTGGCCCCACCCGGAACTGGGCTGCCCCTGCGGAACGACGCTGCGGATTCCGGTACGAGGGGTACGAGCCGTCCACCGGCCGGGCAGGGCGGAGTCGACACCGGGCGCCACCGAGGCCGGCACCGCGCGCCGCAACGACACCGACGCGTCGGCGCGGGGCGGCGACGGGGGCGGCCGCCGGAACACCGCCGCAGAGAGGCGGCGGGACGGCGACGAGGCCGGTCCTCCGGGCGGAGGCCGGAACAGCCTTCCGGCCGGAGTCGAGGCCGAGGATCAGGACACCGGCCGGGACAGGGGCCCCGGCGCCGACCGGGGCGCGGAGCGGGACCGGGACGCCGGGGCCGACGCGACGCGGGACAGCCGCCGGGGCCGGGCCCCGGACCGGGACACGAGAGCCGACGAGCCTCGGGGCGGCGACGAGGCCGGCCCTGCGGACAGGGCCGAGGCCGACGACGGTCGGGACAGCTCTCGGGCCGGAGCCGAAGCCGGTCACCAGGACCGCGGCCGGGACCGGACCGTCGGCCGGGGCGGCGAGCGGGAACGGAGTGCCGAGGTCGGTGCGACGCCGGGTGCCGGACGGCGCGGGCGTGATGAGTCGCCCGCCCGCCGACCGGCGTTCCGGCCGGTCACCATCCGTACGGCCCGCGACGCCGTCACCGCCACCGCGCTCTATCTGCACTGGCTGGGCTACCGCGACATCCGGCGCGCGGACCAGCGGCCCCCGTCCGGGATCGGGCTCGCCGCGCGCGGCATCCTGGCCCAGGTGGCCCCCACCGTGCGACCGGCCTCACTGCGCGACGTGGAGTGCCTGTGGCTGACGGCCATGACGGAGTCGGCGGACTGCGTGTTCTTCTCCCTCGCGGGCTACGCCGACGACGCCCGTGCCCGCGCCGACACGCTCGGCGTCCCCCTGTTCGTCCTGGACCTCACGGGCACCCCGCAGCCGGTGAACAGCCCGGCCGACGACCTCGTCGCCGTCACGGACTGACCACCGGACACGGACACCCAGCGCGTCTACTCCGCGTACGTCTCCCGCAGTTCGATCTTCCGCACCTTCCCCGACACCGTCATCGGGAAGGCCTCCAGGACGCGCAGCCGGCTGGGGATCTTGTAGTGCGCCAGCCGGCCCTCGCAGAAGGAGCGCAGCTCGTCCAGGGTCAGCGGGTCGGCCGGATCGCGCGGGATGACACAGGCGAGCACTTCCTCGCCGTAGCGCTCGTGGGGGATGCCGACCACCTGGACGTCGGCGATCTTGGGGTGGGCGTACAGGAACTCCTCGATCTCGCGCGGGTAGATGTTCTCGCCGCCGCGGATGATCATGTCCTTGATGCGGCCGACGATCTCCACATAACCGTCCTCGCGCATCATCGCCAGGTCCCCGGTGTGCATCCAGCGCGCGGGGTCGACGGCCTCGGCGGTCTTCTCGGGTTCGTTCCAGTAGCCGAGCATGACGCTGTATCCGCGGGTGCACAGCTCTCCGGCGCTGCCGCGCGGACGGGTCACGCCGTCCACCGGGTCGACCACCTTCACCTCAAGATGTGGCAGGACCCGGCCGACCGTGCCCGTGCGGTGTTCCAGGTCGTCGTCCCGGCGGGTCTGGAGCGAGACGGGCGAGGTCTCCGTCATGCCGTAGCAGATGGACACCTCCTCCATGTGCATCTCGGCGACCACCCGTTTCATCACCTCGACCGGACAGGGCGAGCCCGCCATGATGCCGGTGCGCAGGGTGGACAGGTCGTACGTCGCGAAGTCGGGGAGGTTCAACTCCGCGATGAACATGGTGGGTACACCGTAGAGCGACGTGCACCGCTCCTGCTGCACGGCCGTCAATGTCGCCGCCGGGTCGAACGACGGGGCGGGGATGACCATGCACGCGCCGTGCGAGGTGGCGGCCAGATTCCCCATGACCATGCCGAAACAGTGGTAGAACGGCACGGGGATGCAGACCCGGTCCTGCTCGGAATAGGCGAGCAACTCACCTACGAAATAACCGTTGTTGAGGATGTTGTGGTGGGAGAGCGTGGCCCCCTTCGGGAAGCCGGTCGTCCCCGAGGTGTACTGGATGTTGATGGGGTCGTCGCAGGACAGCTCGCTCGCGCGGACGTGCAGGTCCTCGTACAGGTCAGGGGCTCCGCGCCCGAGCAGCGCGTCCCAGCTCGGGTCGCCGATGTAGACGGTCTCCCTCAACCACGGGCACCTGCCCCGCACTTCCTCGACCATCGCGCGGTAGTCGCTGGTCTTGTGGCTGAGGGAGGCGAAGAGCAGCGAGATCCCGGCCTGGTCGAGGACGTACGCGACCTCGTGGGTGCGGTAGGCCGGATTGATGTTCACCATGATCGCGCCGATGCGGGCGGTGGCGTACTGGACGAGCACCCACTCCGGGCAGTTGACCGCCCAGATGCCCACCCGGTCGCCCTTGGCGATGCCGGCGGCGAGCAGCGCGCACGCCAACTCGTCCACCTCGGCGCCGAATCGGGCGTACGTCCAGCGCCGCCCGGAGGGCACGTCGACCAGCGCCTCGCGGTCCGGCCAGGCCCGCACCGCGCGGTCGAGGTCGGCCCCGATGGTGTCGCCGAGCAGCGCGGTGCCGCTCGTCCCGTGTGCGTACGACAGCTCACTCACCGGAAGTCCTCCTCGCGGTACTCGGCGTCCGAGCCGGCGGCCGTGGCCTCGCGCAGCTCGATCCGGCGGATCTTGCCGGAGACGGTCTTGGGGAGCTCGCCGAACTCCAGGCGGCGGATGCGCTTGTACGGAGCGAGCACCGAACGCGCGTGCTCGAAGAGCACCTTGGCGGTGTCGGGGCCCGGCTCGTACCCGGCCGCGAGGACGATGTACGCCTTCGGCACGGCGAGGCGCAGTTCGTCGGGGGCCGGGACCACGGCGGCCTCGGCGACCGCCTCGTGCTCCAGGAGGGCGCTCTCCAGCTCGAAGGGCGAGATCTTGTAGTCGGAGGCCTTGAACACGTCGTCGCTCCGGCCGACGTAGGTGATGTAGCCGTCGGCGTCGCGCGCCCCGATGTCGCCGGTGCGGTAGTAGCCGCCCGCCATCGCCTCCGCCGTACGGTCCGGGTCGCCGTGGTAGCCGGTCATCAGGCCCACGGGGTGCGCGGACAGATCGAGGGCGATCTCCCCCTCCACCGCGCCGGGCGCGCCCGACACCGGATCGAGCAGTTCGACGCGGAAGCCGGGACTGGGCCGGCCCATGGAGCCGGTCTTGAGCTGCTGGCCGGGGCTGTTGGACACCTGGACGGCGGTCTCCGTCTGCCCGAAGCCGTCCCGGATGGTGACGCCCCAGGAGCGCCGGACCTGCTCGATCACCTCGGGGTTCAGCGGCTCGCCCGCGGCGACGGCCTCGCGCGGCGGGGTGCCCAGCCGGCTCAGATCGGCCTGGATGAGCATGCGCCACACGGTGGGCGGGGCGCAGAAGGTGGTGACGCCTGCCCGGTCCATCTCCGCCATCAGACGGCTCGCGTCGAACCGCGTGTAGTTGTACAGGAAGACGGTCGCCTCCGCGTTCCACGGCGCGAAGAGATTCGACCAGGCGTGCTTGGCCCAGCCGGGCGAGGAGATGTTCAGGTGCACGTCACCGGGCTGGAGGCCGATCCAGTACATGGTGGCCAGGTGGCCGATCGGGTACGAGACGTGGGTGTGCTCCACCAGTTTGGGCCGGGCGGTGGTGCCCGAGGTGAAGTAGAGCATCAGCGGATCGTCGGCGTGGGTGGGTCCGTCCGGCTCGAACGCGGCATCGGCGGCGGCCGTCTCCTCGTACGCCTGCCAGCCGGGCCGGGGGCCGCCGACCGCGATGCGGGTGTAGCGGCCGGGCACCTCGTCGAACTTCGCGGTGTCCTCGGCCCGGGCGACGACGTGCCGCACCTGGCCGCGCTCGACCCGGTCGACCAGGTCGGCGGCGCCGAGCAGCGGGGTGGCCGGGATGACGACGGCGCGCAGTTTCATCGCGGCGAGGGCCGTCTCCCACAGCTCGACCTGGTTGCCGAGGATGACGAGGATGCGGTCCTCGGCGCGTACGCCCTGGGCGCGCAGCCAGTTGGCCACCCGGTCGGAGCGCTCGGACATCGCGGCGAACGAGACCTCGACGCGATCGCCGTCCTCCTCGACGAGGTGCAGGGCGGTGCGGTCGTTGTCCCGCGCGATGACGTCGAACCAGTCGAGGGCCCAGTTGAAGTGTTCCGGGCGAGGCCAGCTGAAGCCCTCGTAGGCCTTGGTGTACTCCGCGCGGTGTTCCAGCAGGAAGTCCCGCGCGGCGCGGAACGCGTCCGTCGTACCCGTCGTCGCCGTCATGTGTCCTCCTCGTTGCCGGACCGCCGCCTACCATCGTGTATTCCGTGATGCAGGTCTCACCACCCCCGAACGGGGGGTGCGCCGCGATGAAGGGGCGAGCAGGTGGCAGCAGACACAGCCGAGGCAGTGGAGATGCGGGGCGCGCTGGTGCGGCTGCGACGTGCGACGGGGCTCCCGGTCGCGTTCGGCGGCCTGGTCGACTCCGGCGGCCGGCTGGTGCGCATCAGCGAACTGAGCGGTACGGCGACGCCCGCGCTGAGCGCGCTGGCCGTCTCCTCCGGCAACGGTCTGGGCGGCAAGGCGGTGGCCCTCGCCCGGCCGTGCACGGTGAGCGACTACTCGGCGTCGCGGCAGATCAGCCACGAGTACGACGTGGCGGTGGCGACGGAGGGGCTCCGTTCCGTGCTCGCGGTTCCGGTCGTCGTACGGCGGCGGGTGCGCGGTGTGCTGTACGGCGCCCTGCGGACGGCTCAGCCCCTGGGCGACCGCACGCTGGGGGCGGCCGTCGCGGCGGCCCGTGACGTGGAGCAGGCGCTCGTCGTCCGGGACGAGGCCCGCGGTCTCCTCGCCCTCGCCCATGAGCCCGGCCCGGCGACGGGGGGCGCGGCGTGGGAGGAGGTGCGCGAGGCGCACGGGGCGCTGCGGGCGCTGGCCCCGCGGATCGCCGACCCCGCGCTGCGGGCCGAGCTCATCTCCGTGTGCGGCCGGCTGGCCGACGCGGCGGCACCCTCCGCGGGGGCCGCGCACGAGGTCGGACTCGCTCCCCGTGAGGTGGACGTCCTCGCCTGTGTCGCCGCGGGCGCCACCAACGCGGCCGCCGCCGAGCGGCTGGGACTCCGCCCGGAGACCGTGAAGGGGTATCTGCGCTCGGCGATGCGCAGGCTCGGCGCGCACACCCGCCTGGAGGCGGTCGTCGCCGCGCGCCGGGCCGGTGTACTGCCTTAGCACACCAGCCCTCCCGGCGCTCCTCATTCAATCCGACCGACATTGAAATGACTTATACGCTGTCGTTGTTATTTCCCTCACCACGCCGACTGTCCGAAATTCAAAGAGACACTGCCTAATATTGGCCGGGACACGCCACACGAGGGGAGCGGTGACCGTGCGAGGGGACTTCAACGAACCTGCGAGACCCCGCCCCGACCTGGTCATCGGCCGGGAGGGCCTCTTCGCGGGGGCACGCGAGCAGCTCTCCGGCGGCGGCAGTGTGCTCGTGCACGGGCCGGCCGGAATAGGAAAGTCGACCGTCCTGCGGGCGTTGGCCGCGGAATGCGCCGAATCGGCACGGACCGTCTTGCGCTGCTCGGCCACCGAGTCCGAATCCCATCTCCCCTTCCTCGCGCTGGCCGACCTCCTCGGCCTGGTCGTCGACGAGATCGCCGACCGGCTGCCCGCCCCGCAGCGCACCGCCCTGGAGTCGGCGCTCACCGGCCGCGGCGAATCCACCCTCCAGCGCGACGGTCTCGCGCTGCGGCTCGCGGTGCTCTCGGCGTTCCGCGCCCTGGCCGCCCAGGGGCCCGTACTGATCGTCGCCGACGACCTGCAGTGGCTCGACCCGGCCAGCGCCGAACTGCTCGGCTTCGCCGCCCGCAGGCTCGGCGGCACCCCGGTCCGCATGCTGTGCGCGGTCCGCACGGACACCGAACCCGGCTCACGGGACCACGATCGCTATCTACGCGCGTCCCCGCCGGAGACCCTGGCCCTGCGGGTCGCCCCGCTGGCCCGCGCCCATGTGGCCGAACTCCTCGGACAGCGCGGCTACACCGGCCTGCCCCGCTCCACCGTGCGCGACATCCACCGCACCAGCGGCGGCAACCCGCTCTTCGCCCTGGAGCTGGGCCGCGCCCTCGCCGAGTCCCCGACCCCGCCGAGCCCGGGCGAACCGCTGCCCGTGCCGACGTCGCTGCGCGCGCTCGTCCTCAGCCGCCTGGACATGCTGTCCGCCGAGGCGCGCCGCACCCTGCTGGTGGTGAGCGCGGGCGCCCGCCCGACCCTGGCCCTGCTGCACGCCGCGGGCCGGGAGAACGCCGAGGCGGACACGGCGTCGGCCGCCGCCCTCGGCCTCCTCGCCACCGAACGCGAGACGCCCGGCATCCGGTTCGCGCACCCCCTCGTCTCGGCCGCCCTGTACGCGGAGGCCGACGCCCAGGAGCGGCGCGCCGCGCACGCCGCACTGTCCCGCGCGGCCTCCGACCCCATCGAGCGGGCCCGGCACCTCGCCCTCGCCACCACCGGTACGGACCCCGCGGTCGCCGCCCGGCTCGGCGAGGCCGCGGCCGCCGCCCGCGACCGCGGGGCGCCCTCCGTCGCCGTCGGGCTCGGGCTGCTCGCCGCCCGGCACACACCGGCCGACACCCGGCCGGGCGCGGACGAACGGCGCCTGCAGGCGGCCGAGGACGCGCTGACGGCCGGGGAGACGGACCTCGCGCGGGACATCGCGCGCCAGGTGCTGGCCCGGGCCACCGCCCCGGCCGACCGGGTCCGGGCCTGGATGGTCGTCGTCGACGCCGCCGGACAGGCCATGGCCGAGATCGACGCCGTCTTCCCGCAGGCGCTCGCGGACGCGGGTGACGACCCCGGCCTGCTCGCCCTCGTCCGCTACCAACTCGCCTGGCGGGCCCTGCTCATGGACGGCGAGATGGCCAAGGCCCGTGAGGAGGCCGCCCGGGCGGCGCGGCTCGCGGCCCGCGCCGGGGACCGGCGCACCGAACTCCTCGCACTCGGCTTCCAGGCGCAGATGGAGACCCTGATGGGGCATCCGGACGCGCCGTCGACCATCCAGCGGGCGATGCGCGAGCCGCAGGACCCCCGGGTCGCCTGCGACCACAACGGCGCCGGAGCCGCCCGCTTCCGCTGGCTCATCATGGGCGACCGGCTCGCCGAGGCCCGTACGGCCATCACGGCACTGCTGCGCGAGGTGCAGCGGCGCGGCATGGTCGAGAGCGAACTGCACTTCCTGCGCGGCCTCGCCGAGACCGAGCTCCGCTCCGGTCACTGCGGCCGCGCCCTCGACCTGGCCCGGGAGAGCCTCAGGCTGGCCCGCGACACCGGCATCGGCGAGGCGGCCACCGCCATGTTCACCTCGCTCGCCGAGGCGGCGGGCGGTGACGTGGACCGGGCGCTCGCCCTCGCCCACGAGGCCGTGGACCGCGCCGAGGAGGACGGCGACCTGGTCTACCTCTCGCGCGCCCTGGGCGCCCTAGGGCACGCCCAGCTGGTCGCCGGGGACGCGTCGGCCGCGGTCCGTTCCCTGCGCCGGGTCAGGGAGCTGGAGGAGGGACTCGGTGTCGTCGACCCCGCCCGCGGCCGCTGGCACGGGGACCTCGCCGAGGCACTGGTCAGGATCGGCGAGATCGCGGAGGCGCAGGACGTCATCGACGTGACCCGCCGACGCGCTCTACGGCTGGAACGGGAGAGCGTGCTCGCGGTGCTCGACCGCGCCGAGGCCCTGGTCCGCGCCGCGCGCGGCGAACAGGGGCCCGCCGAACGCCAGTTGGCGTCCGCGCAGGACCGCCTCGGCAAGCTGGGCTACGGCCTGGAGGAGGCCCGCGCCGCGTACGCCCTCGCCGGTCTGCGCACCCTCTCCCAAGCTCCCGGCTCCACTCGCCCCGCCCCGGGACCCACCTCCTACGACGAGGCTGCCCGGTTGTTCCGCCGGTGCCGTGCGCTGCCCTGGCTCCGTCGGGTCGAGGCGGCGTCCACACCCCCTCCGGCCGCGCCGCCCCTCGCCTCCGCCGCCCTCGACACCCTCGCCGCGACCGAGCGCCAGGTCGCCGCCCTGGTCATGGAGGGCGCCACCAACCGCGAGATCGCCGCGCGGCTGTTCATCAGCGTCAAGACCGTGGAGGCCACCCTCACCCGGGTGTACCGGAAGCTGGGGATACGCTCCCGGGTGGACATCGTGCGGCTCGCGGCGGAACGCAGGCCCGACTGAACACCTTCCCGGCCGACGACCGGGAACGGTGAGCCGGTGAGACTCCGCGGCAGGGCGCGTCGACGCCGCGGGGACGCCAAAGCGGGTCGGCTCGCAGCCGGTTGGGCAACGGAGCGACGCCCGCGCCGAGTCGGCGAATCTCCGGAGTGGACCGGTCGGCCTCGGTGAAGGCCCTGGGCGGACGCCTCGAACTCGGGCAGGCTCCAGGGCGGGCCGCTCAGAACCGGTCGGGAGCCGGGACGCTACGGCGCCGAGTCGGCGAGGCTCCGTAGTAGGCCGGTCGGAGTCGGAAGGGGCGGGCGCCTCGAACGGGCCGCTCAGAACCGGTCGGGAGCCGGGACGCTACCGCCCGCGAGGCTCCGGAGTAGGCCAGTCGGCCTCGGTGAAGGTCCGGGGCGGGGCTGCTCGCTTCGGCTGAATGGACGTCAGCGGGCTTGGCGCCAGGGCCGGGAGCAACCGGGCGGTGCCCGTGTCAAACACGGCTCGCCCCGGGCAAGGGTTTTCCCTCCCCCACGCCCACTAGGGGGTTCCCTCATTGGTGAGAGCGGTCTCACGCCCTAGCGTGTGGACGTGCCGCTCGCTCGGGCACACGGCGCCCCACCCACAGGCGTCGTGCCTCACCCCCCACACCCGCGCGTCCCCCCACCGGCAACCTCCCAAGGAGACCCATGCTCGGGCTCAACCGCGCCAAGAAGACCGCCGCTGTGTGCGCGGCGACCGCTGCCGCCGCCGCTACCGCCCTGCTCGGCGCCCCCTCCGCCGCAGCCGCGCCCCAGCCGATCGTCGGCGGTACGACGACCACGACGACCGCGTACCCGTTCATGATGCAGATCACCGACGCGTCGCAGAACCAGTTCTGCGGAGGCACCCTGGTCGCCGCCAACAAGGTCGTGACCGCGGCTCACTGCATGGTGGGCGAGACCACGAGCAGCGTCCGCGTCGTGGGCGGAAGAACGTACCTCAACGGCACGAACGGCACCGTCAGCAAGGTCAGCAAGATCTGGATCAACCCCGGCTACACGGACGCCACCAACGGCGACGACGTGGCCGTACTGACCCTGTCGACGTCGATGTCGTACACGACGGCGAAGTACGTCTCCTCCTCGGACACCGGCGTGTACGCGACCGGCGCCACGGCCCGCATCATCGGCTGGGGCACCACCTCGGAGAACGGCAACTCCTCCAACCAGCTGCGCACCGCGACCGTCCCGATCGTGTCCAACTCCAGCTGCGCGAGCTCGTACGGCTCCGATTTCGTGGCCACCGACATGGTCTGCGCCGGGTACACCTCCGGCGGTGTCGACACCTGTCAGGGCGACAGCGGCGGGCCGCTCCTCATCGGCGGGGTGCTGGCCGGCATCACGTCCTGGGGCGAGGGTTGCGCGGAGGCCGGCTACCCGGGTGTGTACACCCGCCTGACGACGTTCTCCAGCCTGGTGACCACGCAGGTCAACTCGTAGTCATCGATGAACTCCTGAGTACCCCTCAGGTAAATACCGGGGGGCGTTGCGGGCCTCCACGAGCGG
>NZ_JBHWVI010000102.1:0-29447 GCF_042737005.1 Streptomyces sp. NPDC060027 | reverse complement strand
GATCTCCGGGCGCCCCTCGCCGTATGCGGACGTCGGTACTCGTACCGGGCGCCCCGCCCCGTTCGTGTCGTGCGTGCCGGGCGTCAGCGGTCCCGGCGCACCGACAGCAGGTCCTCCAGCTGTTCCTCACGGGCCTGGGCGGCCACGAAGAGGAGTTCGTCGCCGGCCTCCAGGGAATCCTCCCGGGAGGGCGTGAGCACGCGGGTGCCGCGGATGATCGTCACCAGCGAGGTGTCCTCCGGCCACTCGACGTCGCCGACGGTCGTGCCGGCCAGGGCGGACTCCGGCGGCAGGGTCAGCTCGACGAGGTTGGCGTCGCCGTGGCTGAAGCGGAGCAGCCGCACCAGGTCACCGACGCTGACGGCCTCCTCGACGAGGGCCGACATCAGACGCGGGGTGGAGACGGCGACGTCGACGCCCCAGGACTCGTTGAACAGCCACTCGTTCTTGGGGTTGTTGACGCGGGCGACGACCCGCGGGACCCCGTACTCGGTCTTCGCGAGCAGGGAGACGACGAGGTTGACCTTGTCGTCTCCCGTGGCCGCGATGACCACGTTGCAGCGCTGCAGCGCGGCCTCGTCCAGGGAGGTGATCTCGCAGGCGTCGGCGAGCAGCCACTCCGCCTGCGGCACGCGCTCGACCGAGATGGCGGTCGGCGCCTTGTCGATCAGCAGGATCTCGTGGCCGTTCTCCAGCAGTTCGCCCGCGATCGAGCGGCCCACGGCACCGGCACCGGCAATGGCGACCCTCATCAGTGACCGGCCTCCTCTTCAGGTCCCTTGGCGAACGACGCCTCGACCTTGTCCACCTCGTCGGTGCGCATCATCACGTGCACCAGGTCGCCCTCCTGCAGCACCGTCTGCGAGGTGGGCAGAACCGCCTCACCCAGCCGGGTGAGGAAGGCGACGCGCACGCCCGTCTCCTCCTGGAGGCGGCTGATCTTGTGGCCCACCCAGGTGGCGGAGGCGTGCACCTCGGCGAGCTGCACACCGCCCGTGGGGTCGCGCCACAGCGGCTCGGAGCCCGAGGGCAGCAGCCGGCGGAGCATCTGGTCGGCCGTCCAGCGGACGGTGGCGACGGTCGGAATACCCAGGCGCTGGTAGACCTCGGCGCGGCGCGGGTCGTAGATGCGCGCCGCGACGTTCTCGACGCCGAACATCTCGCGGGCCACCCGGGCGGCAATGATGTTCGAGTTGTCACCGCTGGAGACCGCCGCGAACGCGCCCGCCTCCTCGATGCCCGCCTCGCGCAGGGTGTCCTGGTCGAAGCCGACTCCGGTGACACGACGGCCGCCGAACCCGGAGCCCAGCCGACGGAAGGCGGTGGGGTCCCGGTCGATCACAGCGACCGTGTGCCCCTGTTGCTCCAAGTTCTGGGCTAGAGCGGAACCCACTCTTCCGCAGCCCATGATGACGATGTGCACGACCGTCCTTCCGCATATGAATGGTTACGGCTCAGGCTAAACAGGGTCTCAGACCGCCGCCCAAGCTACACACGCGCGGTCACCCAGGGGCACCCCTGTGCACGTTCGCCTGCGGTTTTTCGTGAACCTCCGACAACGGCGATGAACGGAGGGGTTCAACGCCGTGTGATGCTGCGAACACTCGCGAGCGTCAGGATTCCGAGGCCGACAAGTCCGACGGTGGCGCCGATGAGCTCCGCGGACAGGTGCATGGGTCCTCCAGGGCGGTCGGGGGCGGGGGTTTTGTCATATAGACACGTGGACCTCCGGGACAACGGAATCCGCAGCCGGAGCCCACCCAGTTTTCACCCGGAGAGCAGATGACGGCCCTGAGCGGGACGGCGGGTGGGCGATTGCCAGTTCGAACCCTTACGATTCCCTGTTGTGTCCAAACTGACCGACGTGCCCAAGCGGATCCTGATCGGGCGCGCACTGCGCAGTGACCGGCTGGGCGAAACGCTCCTGCCGAAGCGCATCGCCCTCCCCGTCTTCGCATCCGACCCGCTCTCCTCCGTGGCGTACGCGCCCGGAGAAGTTCTGCTGGTCCTTTCCATCGCGGGTGTGTCGGCCTACCACTTCAGCCCCTGGATCGCGCTCGCGGTCGTCGTGCTGATGTTCACGGTGGTCGCTTCCTACCGCCAGAACGTGCACGCGTACCCGAGTGGTGGCGGCGACTACGAGGTGGCCAACACCAATCTCGGTCCGCGGGCCGGCCTCACCGTCGCCAGCGCGCTGCTCGTCGACTACGTCCTCACCGTCGCCGTCTCCATCGCCTCCGGCATCGAGAACCTCGGCTCGGCGGTTCCCTTCGTGGTGGAGCACAAGGTGGCCTGCGCCGTCGCCGTCATCGTGCTGCTCACGCTGATGAACCTGCGCGGGGTCAAGGAGTCCGGAAAGCTCTTCGCGATCCCGACGTACGTCTTCGTCACGGGCGTCTTCATCATGATCGCCTGGGGTGCCTTCCGCGGACTCGTGCTCGGCGACACCATGCTGGCGCCCACCGCCGACTACCACATCAAGGCCGAGCACCAGGGGCTCGCGGGCTTCGCCCTCGTCTTCCTGCTGCTGCGCGCCTTCTCGTCCGGCTGTGCGGCGCTCACCGGCGTCGAGGCGATCTCCAACGGAGTCCCCGCCTTCCGCAAGCCGAAGTCGAAGAACGCCGCCACCACGCTCGCGGCGATGGGCCTGCTCGCCGTCACCATGTTCTGCGGCATCATCGCCCTGGCCATGACCACCAAGGTGCGCATGGCGGAGAACCCCGCCACGGACCTGATCCACAACGGCATGGCCGTCGGTTCCGACTACGTCCAGAACCCGGTGATCTCCCAGGTCGCCGAGGCCGTGTTCGGCAAGGACAGCTTCCTGTTCATCGTGCTGGCCGCCGCCACCGCGCTCGTCCTGTTCCTGGCCGCGAACACCGCGTACAACGGCTTCCCGCTGCTCGGTTCGATCCTCGCCCAGGACCGCTACCTGCCGCGCCAGCTGCACACCCGCGGCGACCGCCTGGCCTTCTCGAACGGCATCGTGCTCCTGGCCGGCGCCGCGAGCATGCTCGTCATCATCTACGGGGCCGACTCGACGCGCCTGATCCAGCTCTACATCGTCGGCGTCTTCGTCTCCTTCACGCTCAGCCAGATCGGCATGGTCCGCCACTGGAACCGCCACCTGGCCACCGAGACCGACCAGGCCAAGCGGCGCCACATGGTCCGTTCCCGGGCGATCAACGCCTTCGGCGCCTTCTTCACCGGGCTGGTCCTGGTCGTCGTCCTCGTCACCAAGTTCACGCACGGCGCCTGGGTCGCCCTGCTCGGCATGGTGATCTTCTACGTGACGATGACCGCGATCCGTAAGCACTACGACCGGGTCTCCGAGGAACTGGCCGCCCCCGACGGACCCTCCGACGACAGTGTCCGCCCCTCCCGCGTCCACTCCGTCGTGCTGGTCTCCAAGATCCACCGCCCGGCGCTGCGCGCCCTCGCCTACGCCAAACTGCTGCGCTCCGACACCCTCGAAGCGCTCAGCGTCAACGTCGACCCGGCCGAGACCAAGACCCTGCGCGACGAGTGGGAACGGCGCGGCATCGACGTACCGCTGAAGGTCCTCGACTCGCCCTACCGCGAGATCACCCGGCCGGTCATCGAGTACGTGAAGGGCCTGCGCAAGGAGTCGCCGCGCGACGCGGTGTCCGTGATCATCCCCGAGTACGTGGTCGGCCACTGGTACGAACACCTGCTCCACAACCAGAGCGCCCTGCGCCTCAAGGGCCGGCTGCTGTTCACGCCCGGCGTCATGGTGACCTCCGTGCCCTACCAGCTGGAGTCCTCCGAGGCCGCGAAGCTGCGTGCCCGCAAGCGGCAGGACTGGAACGCGCCGGGTGCGGTGCGCCGCGGACCGGCCCACGAGCGACCGAAGGAGCCCACTCCGAAGAACTAGCGGCCGGCGGGAGCCCGGCTCGAAGCGCCGGCGGCCTTGGGAGCCCTGCCTGAAGCGCCTGAGGCCGAAGGGGAACGGCCCGAAGGGCCGGCGCGTCGAGTGGGCACGGGCCCGGAGAACTGACGGGCGCGGGAAGCCCGCCGGAAGCACGTAGACTGGTGGGCTGTTGTCCGGCCGTTTCCCCCTTCTCATCTGGAGTCACCCCACCATGCAGGCAGAACCGAAGAAGTCGCTGGTGGGGGACGAGTACGAGGTCGAGATCGGCCCCGTGGCGCACGGCGGGCACTGCATCGCCCGGACCGACGAGGGCCAGGTCCTCTTCGTCCGGCACGCGCTGCCCGGTGAGCGCGTCGTCGCCCGGGTGACCGAGGGCGAGGAAGGCGCGCGGTTCCTGCGCGCCGACGCCGTGCGGATCATTGACGCGTCCAAGGACCGTGTCGAGGCGCCCTGCCCGTACGCGGGACCCGGCCGCTGCGGCGGCTGCGACTGGCAGCACGCCAAGCCCGGCGCGCAGCGCCGTCTCAAGGGCGAGGTCATCGCCGAGCAGTTGCAGCGCCTCGCGGGCCTCACGCCCGAGGAGGCGGGCTGGGACGGCACGGTGATGCCGGCCGAGGGCGACAAACTGCCCGCGGGCGAGGTCCCGGCCTGGCGCACGCGCGTGCAGTACGCGGTCGACCCGGACGGCAACGCCGGTCTGCGCCGCCACCGCTCGCACGAGGTCGAGCCGGTCGAGCGCTGCATGATCGCCGCCGAGGGCATCACCGAACTCGGCATCGAGGAGCGCGACTGGTCCGGCATGGCGGCCGTCGAGGCGATCGCCGCCACCGGCTCCCAGGACCGCATGGTGATCCTCGAACCCCGCCCCGGCGCCCGCCTCCCGCTCGTCGAGCTCGACAAGCCGGTCTCCGTGATGCGGGTCGCCGAACAGGACGGCGGCATCCACCGCGTCCACGGCCGCGCCTTCGTGCGCGAGCGCGCCGACGGCCGCACCTACCGGGTCGGCAGCGGCGGCTTCTGGCAGGTCCACCCGAAGGCCGCCGACACCCTCGTGAAGGCGGTCATGCAGGGTCTGCTGCCGCGCAAGGGCGACATGGCCCTCGACCTGTACTGCGGTGTCGGTCTCTTCGCGGGCGCCCTCGCGGACCGGATCGGCGACCAGGGCGCGGTCCTCGGCATCGAGTCCGGCAAGCGCGCGGTGGAGGACGCCCGGCACAACCTCGCCGCGTTCGACCGTGTCCGCATCGAACAGGGCAAGGTCGAGGCGATCCTCCCGCGCACCGGCATCTCCGAGGTCGACCTCATCGTCCTGGACCCGCCCCGCGCGGGCGCTGGCAAGAAGACGGTCGAACACCTGTCGTCGCTGGGCGCGCGAAAGATCGCCTACGTGGCCTGCGACCCGGCGGCACTGGCCCGGGACATCGCGTACTTCCGCGACGGGGGATACAAGGTGCGGACGCTGCGGGCGTTCGATCTGTTTCCGATGACGCATCACGTGGAGTGCGTGGCGATTCTGGAGCCGGTGAAGAAGGACGGCTGACCTGTTCTCCGTCTTCCTGCACGTGGGGCATCTTTTTCGATGACGTACGGCGAAGGCGCGAAGGTCCGCTGCCCACTGCTCAACCAGTCTGGGAATGCCTCGCTGTCAGGCATCGGCCCCGGGGAGCGCCGAGAGGAACGCGTCGATGTCCTGGCGGACGTAGCGTGAGACGTCGGTCAGGACGGCGACGGTTTCCTTGAGTTCGTGAGCGAGCTCCGGGGCGGTGGCCCAGACCTCTCGCTTTCTGGTGATGACCGTGTACAGCAGGTCGTCGTCGAACCAGCCACCCCCGGCTTGCTTCGGCGCGGTGTCCCGCAGAATGTCCACGGCCAGGGGCAGTAGCCAGGGCAGCCCCACGTCCTGTCCGATCAGCCGGGCCAGCTCGTGCGGCTCCAGGGTTGCGACCGGTCGACGCCGCAACTCGTACACGTTCCGGACCATCGGGGTCGCGTCCGCAGGAGGTACCGGCCAGCGCAGGCCCTCCAGTTCCTCAAGGGAGCTACCGCGGTCGAAGTCTTCGGGCATCGGTCGGGTCCTCTGCTTCGTCCTGTGTTTTGTGATGGCATTCTGCGCCTCGTCGTGCAGTCCCCGTTCACGGCATTCCTCGGGTGCGAGCCCGACGGGACCGTCCACCTGTCGTGCGCCGTGCGCAAGGCCCGCATGCGCGGTTCCTCCGCATCGGTCGCGAGCCCTGCGCCGGCTCGGGGAGCGGTGCCGGTGTCCTCCCGGGGCCTCAGGGGGCAGTTCTCCGGCCCCGGCCCGTTGTCAGTGGCGACCGCTACTTTGGAATCACTGGAGATCGGCCGTGTCGGCTGACCGGGGCCTTTGGGGAGGGGTGTGCTGTGTCCGCTGCGCAGGCACGACAGGCGGGGATCACGACGTATCTGGAGCTGTCTCAGGAGAGCGGCGGTGCGCACAAGTTCTACGAGGTGACCGTCGAGGAGCTGACCGTCGCCGTGCGGTACGGGCGCATCGGTGTGGACGGGCAGCGCCAGATCTCCACCTTCGCGACCGCCGAGAAGGCGAAGGCCGCGGCGGCGAAGAAGATAGCCGAGAAGGTGCGCAAGGGGTACGCGCCCGCCGTCCAAGGGCAGCGCGCGGCACGTCCTGTGACGCGCCGTCAGGTGACGTCGGCCCCGTCCACGGCGCGGGCGACGGCCCCGGTGCTGTGGCGGTTCCGTACCGGAGCCTCGGCGTTCGGCATCCATGTGGACGAGGACCGCTGCTGGGTCGGCAACCAGCACGGCAACGTCTACAACCTGAGCCACTCCGGCGAGGTGCTGGCCCACTACTCGCTGCCCGACGGTGTGAAGTGTCTGGTGGCGGACGACTTCTGGATCTACGCGGGCTGCGACGACGGCCGCGTGTACGACCTCTCCTCGAAGGTGCCGTTCGCGGCCTACGAGATAGCGGCCGACGTGGACATCTTCTGGCTGGACATCCACGCGGGCGTACTGAACGTGGCCGACCGCAATGGCGGACTGACGGTCATCGACCATGAGGACGAACTCCAGTGGTCGCGCAACTCGTCCGGCGGCAACGCGTGGATGGTGCGCGCCGACGACCATGCCGTCTACCACGGACACAGCCGCGGTGTGACGGCCTACGCGGCGGACGGCACGAGTCAGCTCTGGCACACCGCCACCAGCGGCAATGTGCTCTTCGGGTGGCAGGAGGAGGACGCGGTCTACGCGGGGACGGGGCGGCGGGTCGTCCAGCGGCTCGACAAGTCCACCGGCCGGATCGAAGCCACCTACCAGTGCGACGCCGCCGTGTACTCATGTGCCACGTCCCCCGGAGGCCGGTATGTCTTCGCGGGTGACTCCTCTTCCTCCGTCTACTGCTTCACGGCCGACGGCACCCGGCTGTGGAAGCTCGGCACCGGTGGCGGTTCGGCGCTGTCGATGCAGTACCACGACGAGCGGCTGTACATCGTCTCCACGGACGGCTCGCTCGCCTGCATCGACGCGACCGAGGCCGCGATCAACGCCGCCCAGTCGGGCAGCGTCCCGGTCGCCGCGGACGTGAAGCTGGCGGCTGCCCTGCCGACGTACGCCCCGCTGACCGCAGCGGCCTCCGTCGCCACGGTCAGCGCCGTTCCCGCGGCGGGGGACGGGGTGGTGGTCGAGTGCATCCAGGAAGGAGGGCGCGTGCGGGTCCATGTGGTCTCCGACGGTTATGAGCCGAGCTGGAACGTCCAGTTCCCGCGCGCGATACGCCAGCCCGGAACCCGCTATGTGGTGGACGCGCTGCACTCCTCGCAGGGCGGCTTCTACCGAGTGCGCGGGGAGATCAAGCGTCTGGTGTGACGGGTGGAGCAGCGGGAGCGGTGTGCGTGGTGCGGTGGTGCGGTGGTGCGGTGGTGCCACGGTGCGGTGGTGCCATGGTGCTTCACGTGGCGACCCGCCCGTGCCGCGAGCTGCTGGGTCTTTTTCTGAGACCTTCGTATGCTGGGAGGGTGAGGCGGACTTCTTTTGCGAACTGGCCCTGTTCCATCGCGCGCACGATGGATCTGCTCGGCGACTGGTGGACGCCGTTGGTGCTGAGGGAGGCCTTCTACGGGATCAAGCGGTTCGACGCGTTCCAGCAGGAGCTGGGGATCGCGCGCAACACGCTGACCGACCGGCTCCGCCGGCTGGTCGACGAGGGGCTCATGGAGAAGCGGGCCTATCAGACGGACCCGGTGCGGTACGACTACGTGCTCACGGAGATGGGCCGCGACTTCTTCGGGGTCCTGGCCGCGATGAACAGCTGGGGCAACCGCTGGCTCAGTGGTGAGCAGGGGCCGCCGGTCGTCTTCCACCACGACCGCTGCGGAAACGAGAGCGACGCGGCTGTGGTGTGTGCCGACTGCGGCGAGCCGATGACGGCCGAGGACACCCGTCCGCGGCTCGGCCCCGGTTACCCGCCGCACCTCGCCGAGCGCCCCGACATCCGGAGCCGTTTCACCACCTGAGCGATCCAGCCGGCAGCGGCTGCTTGCCGCCGCCCACGGGGCCGACTCCCAGCCCCAACAGGCCCAACGGCCCCCAACAGCCCCAACTCCCAGACCGGGGCCGGTTCCCAGCCCGGCCCAGTCCAGGTCCAGGTCCAGGGCCAGGTTCCGCTGTCGGCCCGTGCGCCGGCGGCGGTTTTCCTTGACAGGTTAGTCTATCTACGCAACTCTCAAGGTCAGAGCCCCA
Organism: Streptomyces sp. NPDC060027; assembly: GCF_042737005.1. Taxonomy (NCBI): domain Bacteria; kingdom Bacillati; phylum Actinomycetota; class Actinomycetes; order Kitasatosporales; family Streptomycetaceae; genus Streptomyces; species Streptomyces sp. NPDC060027. The sequence goes on along the minus strand of NZ_JBHWVI010000102.1, from coordinate 20,833 downwards.
TTCGGGCGCATTTCCCGGGAGACCAGAGGAAGGCCGGAGACTCATGGAGTGGACGGGTGCGCGCTACGCGGACCAGCCGACCGTCGATGTGCGGACGCGGATCGACGCTTCGCCGGGTCGGGTGTGGGAGCTGGTCTCCGACATTCATCTGATGCCGGGACTGAGCGCGGAGCTCCAGTCGGTCGAGTGGCTCGACGGGGCGACGGTACCGGCGGTCGGTGCCCGTTTCGTGGGCCGCAGCAGGCACGAGTCGCTGGGGGAGTGGGAGACCACCTCGTACGTGGTGGAGTGCGAGCCGTGCAGGGCGTTCGCCTGGGCGGTGGCGGACCCCGAACAGCCCAGTGCCGTCTGGCGGTTCGGCCTGGAGGAGACGGACGGCGGCACCGAGCTGACCCAGTGGATGCGGATGGGCCCCGGCCGTTCCGGGCTTTCCTTCGCGATCGACCGGATGCCGGAGAAGGAGCAGAAGATCGTGTTCGTACGGCTGCGGGAGTTCGAGCGGAGCATGACGGACACCGTCGCGGCGATCAGGAAGCTGGCCGAGAGCGCGGAAGGGGCGGGTGCGTGATGCGTACCTCTACGACGATCGAGGCGTCGGCGGGCGACTGGCGGGAGACCGTCGATTTCGTGGTCGAGGCCGAGAAGCTCGGGTTGGACATCTGCTGGGTGGCGGAGGCCTGGGGCTCCGAAGCCCCTTCTCCGCTGGGCTACTTGGCGGCGCGGACCGAACGGATGCTGCTCGGCTCCGGGATCATCCAGCTCGGGACCCGTACCCCGGCGGCCATCGCACGCGCTGCGATCACGCTCTCGAACATCTCCGGAGGGCGCTTTCTCCTCGGCCTCGGCCCGTCCGGTCCCCAGGTGATCGAGGGACTGCACGGAGTGCCGTTCGCGCGCCCGCTGTCCCGGATGCGGGAGACCGTGGAGATCGTCCGGCAGGCGGTCGCGGGGGAGAAACTCTCGTACGAGGGCAAGGAGTTCACGATTCCGCTGCCGGGAGGTGAGGCGCGGCCCATGCGGATGTCCATGCGCGCCGAGCACGACCTGCCGGTCTACCTCGCCACACTCTCGCCGAAGATGCTCCGGCTGACGGGAGAGGTCGCGGACGGCTGGCTGGGCACCAGCTTCGTGCCCGAGGGGGCCAAGGAGGCGTACTTCGACCACCTGGACGCGGGCCTCGCGGCGGGGGGCCGAACCCGCGCCGACCTCGACATCTGCCAGGGCGCCGAAGTGGCCTTCGCCGAGGACGAGGACGCGCTGCGCGCCATGGTCGCGGGCCGCAAGAAGGAACTCGCCTTCAGTCTTGGTGGGATGGGCTCCGCCACCACCAACTTCTACAACGCCGCCTACAGCAGGCAGGGTTGGGCGGAGATCGCCGCCGCGGTTCACGAGCGCTGGCAGGCCGGCGACCGGGACGGCGCCGCGGGGCTCGTGACCGACGAGATGGTCCTCGGCACCACCCTGATCGGCACCGAGGACATCGTCCGCGAACGGCTCCGCGTCTGGCGCGCCGCCGGTGTCGACACGGTCCGGTTCTACCCGGCGGGCGAGACCCTCGACGAACGGCTCACGACGCTGGGGCGCGCTCTGGATCTCGTGAACGATCTGAAGCCCGTCATCGCTGAGGAGCCCGTCACCCCGGCGGATCCGGCTTCGACGCCCGGTGGTGTCGCGGCGGAGTCGACCGGGCGTCCCTGAGGACGGTGGGCCCGGTGGTGTCAGTGGTACCGGTGGTGCTGGCGGCGCGCGGCCGGGGCTTTGGCCGGACCCGGATCTGGGACCCGGACCTGGACCTGGACCTGGACCTGGACCCGGACAGGTTGTCCGTCGGTCACTTGCGACATTGTTCCGCGGATCGGGCGGCAGTCGAGCGTCACCCGATCGGCGGAACCCCCGTGGCGAGGGAGGGGGCGGCGGGCGGAGGCTCGAACTCCCCGATGCTTCCCGCACGGGGACGGCCAGCGGCCGACAGCACATCGAGGTGGTCGAGCATGAGCCAGGACTCTTCGCAGCCTCCGAGCCCCCCGCCCGGCAGTGGGACGGGAGCCCAGCCGAGCGGCGGCGACATGCCGTTGTGGGGAGACCAGTGGTCCGGAGCCGCGCCCGCCGCGGGAGGACTCGGGCCGCCGCCCGCCGGCAACAGCGGCTGGGCGTCCGGTGGTGTCACCTTCGCGGGTGTCCTCCTGCTGGTGAACGGCGCCCTCAGCATCCTCCAGGGCATATCCGCGCTGGCCAAGGACGATGTCTACGCGCGCGTGAACGACTACGTCTACCGCATCAACCTCACCGGCTGGGGCTGGATCCTGCTGATCGTCGGCGTGATCTCGGCCGTCGTCGGCTGGGGGATCCTCAAGGACGCCGGGTGGGCCCGTGTCACCGGCATTCTGCTGGCCTCGCTGAGCATGCTCTTCCAGTTCATGTTCCTGCCGTACGCGCCGATCTGGTCGGTCATCATGATCGCCATCGACGTCTTCGTGATCTGGGCACTGGCCTCGTACCGACCCGATGCCAAGCAGCCGCGCTGACGCACCCCTCTCAACGCACCCCGCTCCCCGCTCCGCGCTCCCGTCCCGTCGCCGAGCGAGCGTCGCCGAGAAGCGGGCGCCGAGAAGAGCGCCGCCGTATGCCGTCGCCCCCACGCACTGGACCGATCGGAGCGAGACGCGCCATGGATGACGTGATCGACCGGACGCGAGCCGGTCAGCGGTCCGCACAACAGGACCGCAGTCCGGTGGTCCCTCGGGCCCGCGCCGGCGTGGGCCCGAGCAGCGCTCCGGAGGCGTCGTGAGCTCCGGTGAGGTGAGCGGCGGTGGCCTGAGCGGCGGTGGCCTGAGCGGCGGTGACGCGCGGGAGATCGCCGACCTGCGGGCCCGGGTCGCCGAACTGGAGCGGCGCCGACCGATGGTCGAGCACCACCGCGTGCGGTCGTTCTTCGCGGTCGTGCTGATCCTTCTCGCGGCTCTGCTCACCCCGCTGAGCGCCGTGGCGGCCTGGACGAGCGATCTCGTCGGGGACACCGACCGCTATGTGGCCACCATGAAGCCGCTCGCCTCCGACCCGGACGTCCAGAACGCCGTCGCCGACCGGGTGACCAAAGCGGTGATGCAGCACGTCGACGTCCAGTCGCTGCTCGAATCGGCCGCCCCCGCCGACCGGCCCGAGCTGACCAAGGCCATCGGCCCGTTGAGCGGTCCGATCACCAGTGGCATCACCGACTTCGTGCACAGCGTGGCGGACCGGTTCGTCACCAGCGACGCGTTCGCCACCCTGTGGACCGAGCTGAACAGGCGAGCCCACTCCGCCGTCGACAAGGCGCTGACCGGAAGCGGCGGCGGAGCGGTGAAGCTCACCAACGACTCGGTCGTCATCGACCTCGCCCCCGTCATCGACCAGGTCAAGCAGTCGCTCGTCGACCGAGGCCTCGGCATCGCCGCGAAGATCCCCGAGGTGCATACCAACTTCACGGTGATGTCCTCCGAATCCATCGGCAGGGCCAAGAAGTTCTACCGGCTGCTCCAGATCGTCGGTTTCTGGCTGCCGGTGCTGACCCTCCTGCTGGCGGCCGGCGGTGTGCTGCTCGCCGTACGCAGGCGCCGCGCCCTCGTCACGGCGGCGCTCGCCGTGGCAGCCGGGGCCGCCCTTCTCGGCATCGCGCTCTGGGTCTTCCGGGCGCTCTATCTCGACGGCCTGCCGTCCGAGGTCTCCCAGCCCGCAGCGGGGGCGGTCTTCGACACGCTGGTGCGCTATCTGCGGACGTCGGTACGCGTGGTGATCACCCTCGGTGTCGTCGTGGCGCTGGCGGCCTGGCTGACCGGCAGTGGCCGGGCGGCCTCGCGGGTCCTGGCCGCCTGGACCGGCGGCATCGGCGCCGTGCGCGGCGCGACGGGGGTCGAGCTGGGAGCGGTCGGAGCGTGGGTGCACCGGGTCAAGATGTGGCTGAACTGGACCGTGGTCGCGGTCGCCGCCGCCATCCTGCTGGTCTGGAACTACCCCACGGCGGCCGTCACCATCTGGATCGCCGTGCTGGCCCTGCTGGCCCTGGCCGTGGTCGAGTTCCTCGACGACGACGGCACCCCGCATCTGACCAGCACGCTCGACGGACCGGCAGCGGGACCGACGGCCAAGAGCCCGGCCTGACCGACCGGGCGGGTGTCAGGTCCGGCCCGTGGCCATGAGCCTGATGATCCGTCGGATGGTCGTGAGCCGGGTCCGGCCCCGATGGGGCACGGCCGGCGCCGACGGGTCGCTCGTGAGGCGACCGGGGCACCTGACAGATCGCGGACGGCGGGTTATGCTCCCCGCGATGATGACTCCCTTCGTGAACAGATCGGGGGACCCGTCCGCGCAAGGTGAGTGCTGATGCTCACTTCGACCGCGTACGAGGATTCCCTCCTCTCCTTCTGGCCGCGCGTGCGTGACTTCGCCGTACCGCCCACCATGATCGAGACTGCGACCGCCCGCCGCCATCGCGGCGACTGGGCGGGGGCGTGCACCGCCGCAGGCATCGACATCGACCTGGATCTGCGTTCTCTGGCCCGCACCCACGGTCGCGATCTCGTGGCCCAAGTCCGTGCCGATCTACGCCATTTGGCTCCCGACCTGCTGCGCTGGCACATGCCGAGAGTCGCTCCCGACGGGCTGCTGCGCCCCGGCCTCACCATCACGCTGGCCCGGTACGACCGTGCCGGGCGCGACGGCGTGCACCCGGTGCACCTCGTGGTCCGTACTCCGCCCGCCTGGGCGGACGGCGGCCAGCGGATCAGCCTCACCCTGTGGGACGGATCCCACGGCCCGGATGGCGGCGGACGCGGATCCGCCCTGGACGCACACGCCCGCCGCCATCCGCACCCCCGTCCCAGCCGGCGGTTCCGCCTCGACCTGCACCGCCACCTGTGGGACGCGCGCAGGACCGGTGAACTGCGGGTCCGCTCCGGCGCCGACCGGCCGCCGGGCGACGCCCGTCCGGTGAACCCGGACCTCCTCGGGCCGGTGCCCCAGGGGCTGGGCTGCGCCGTCGACCGGTGGGCGGCCGAGGCGATGATCGTGCTCCGCGCCGAGCGGCGGACGACCGGCACCGGCACCGTCACCGTGCGGATCGGGTCCCGGCAGCGGCTGCTCCTGGACCTGGTGGCCGGCCCGGCGGGAGCCGAGCCGCCCACCCCGCGGATCGCCCGGGCACCCGACGGCGGCGACCTCTCCGCCCTGCCGGTCCTGCCCGACGCCGCGACCTGGGTGCTGCCCGACCTGGCGCTGATCCGTGCCGGCGCGATCGAGGCCGGGCGACTGCATCCGCTGGTCGCCTCGGCGCTGGTACCGGAACACACCCCGGCCTCGTCCACCGGGAGCGCGGACCCGGCGGGACAGACGCGCCTGGTGGAATGCCGGGGAGCCCGGCACCGGATCGGCCTGGTCGACGGCGTACTGGCGCCACTCGACCACGACCCGGCCGAAATCCGCCGGGAAGAGCTGCTGGTCGCACTGACCGGCACGCCGCTGCCCTGCCTCCGGGCCATCGACGAGGCGCACCGGCAGCCGCACTGCCTCTCCGGAGTCCGCGAACGCCTGCACCACGGAGACACCACCGGAGCGCTGGCCGTCGTCGAAGGGCTGCTGGGCCCCGACGCGGTGCTGCGCAGCGGCGCCCTGCAGGACGAACTCCGGGCGGCCGCGCTGCGACGCCTCACCTACGGACTGTTCAGGGCGGGCCTGGCCGGTCCCGCAGAGTGCCGCGTCCTCCCGGGGGCCGACCGCCCCCGGAACCACCGCTCCCGCCCACGTCATACGACCGGTCGCTGACCGCCCGCTGAAAGACAGTTGACCGCCCCGGCGGTCCCGCACCCCTGCGCCCACGCGGCCCACCACGAACCCAAAGGTGATCAACCATGCCCACATGCACCCCGTTTGCCGAACACGAGACAGCAGCAGAAGCAGAAACAGAGGCGAGTGCAGAAACAGAGACAGGAGCAGAACCGGCAACCGAAGCCGAAGCCGAAGCCTTCGACGACCCGGCCCGAGCCACCCAACTCGACGTCGCGGATGCCCTGTTGACCCTGCTCCGCCGCACCGGTACCGAACCGCGCCCCGACAGCCAGCTGGAGGCCCTGACCCTCGCCGTGGCCGCCGACCTGCCCGTACTCCTGTGGGGTGAGCCGGGAATCGGCAAGACCGCGGCCCTGACGCAGCTCGCCGAGACCCTGGATCTGCCGCTCACCACGGTGATCGCCAGCGTCCACGAGCCGTCCGACTTCTCGGGGCTGCCCATCCTCGGCGACGATCCCGCCGAGCAGGGCGTTCCCATGGCCCCGCCGGACTGGGCGGTGCGACTCGTACGCGCCGGCCGGGGACTGCTGTTCCTGGACGAACTGTCCACCGCGCCCCCGGCGGTTCAGGCGGCGCTGCTCCGTCTCGTCCTCGAGCGCCGGATCGGAACCCTGCAACTGCCGCCCGGCGTAAGGATCGTGGCCGCCGCGAACCCCCGCTCCTCCGCGGCCGACGGCTGGGAACTGAGCCCGCCGCTGGCCAACCGGTTCGTCCATCTCCAATGGGTCCACGACCACGAGGTCGTCGTGCGTGGGCTCGGCGGCACCTGGCCGCGCGCGACACTGCCACGGCTCGACCCGCGGAAACTGCCGGAGGCCGTGGACTTCGCCCGCCGCGCGGTGTGCGGGCTCCTCGACGCCCGCCCCGCACTCGTCCACCGGCTGCCCAGCAGTGAGACCCGCCGGGGCGGTGCCTGGCCCTCACCCCGGAGCTGGGACATGACGCTGAGCCTGATCGCCTTCGCGACCGCCGCCGGCTCCTCCCGGGAAGTGCTCTCCCTGCTGGTCAGAGGCGCGGTGGGGGACGGTCCGGGACTGGAGCTGCTGGCGAGCCTGGACCGGATGGACCTGCCCGACCCCGAGACCCTGCTCGCCGACCCGGCGGGCGCCGTCCTGCCCGAGCGGGGGGATCTGCGCCAGGCCGTCCTCGACGGTGTGGTGGCCGCGGTCCGCAAGCGTCCCGAGAAGGCGCGCTGGGACGCCGCCTGGGCCCTGCTGGTCCGGGCGCTGGACACCGGCGCCCCGGACCTGGTGGTCGTTCCCGCGACCACCCTCGCGACCCTGCGGCAGGAGGACTGGGACGTCCCGGCGTCGATCGAGCGGCTGGCCGGAGCGGTGACCCTGTCCCGGCGCGCGGACGACGCGGCGGCCCGTTCCGCGGTCGCCACGAAGGCGCGACGATGACGGCGGGCGCACCGGGGGCTCTGGACCTCGAAAAACTCTTCGCCGCCCGCCTGCACGCCGCGCGGGTCCGGCCCTATCTGGCGACCGCCCTGTTCGCCCTGCACACCGTCGAGTCGCGGTGGGTGCCGACGATGGCCGTCGACCGGCACTGGCGGTGCTACGTCTCGCCGGGGTTCGTGGACCGGACGCCCGTCGAGGACCTGGCCGGAGTCTGGGTGCACGAGGTGTCGCACCTGCTGCGCGACCACCACGGCCGCAGCGAACGGGTCGCCCGCGAGCGCGGACTCACGGGTCCCGGGGAGCGGCTGCGGATGAACATCGCCGCGGACTGCGAGATCAACGACGACGCGTTCGGTGAAGGGCTCGTCCGGCCCGAGGGTGCCGTCACGCCGCAACTCCTGCAACTGCCCCCGGGCGAGCTCATGGAGGACTATCTCCGCCGGTTCCGGCTCGGGCCGCTCACCCAGAGCCTGGCCTGGCTGGACTGCGGCAGCGGCGCCGACGGACGAGAACGGGAGTGGGACCTCGGGCCGGACGGCGCGCACGGCCTCAGCGCGCAGGAACGCGACGCGGTCCGGTTCCGGGTCGCGCAGGGCATCAAGGCCCGCCCCGGGAAGAGCCCGCAGGGATGGCAGCGGTGGGCGGAGGAGGCCTTCCATCCACCGCAGCCGTGGCGGGAGTTGCTGGGGGCCGCGGTCCGCTCCGCGGCCTCGGGGTCCGGCGTGGGCGAGGACTACACCTACGGTCGCCCGTCGCGGCGCGCGGCGGGCGTGCCCGGCGTCGTCCTGCCGAGTCTGCGCCGCAGACCGCCCCGTGTCTCGGTGGTCATCGACACCTCCGGGTCGGTCAGCGACGCGGAACTGGGCAGCGCGCTTCTCGAAGTCTCCGCCATCTCCCGTGCGGTGGGCGGCCGGCGGGACCTGATCACCGTGGTGTCGTGCGACGCGGCGGCCGGGGTCGCGCACCCGCTGTGCCGCGCCGAGGGCATTCCGCTGATGGGCGGCGGCGGCACGGACCTGCGCTCGGGATTCGCCGCCGCGCTGCGGGCACAGCCGCGCCCCGATGTCGTCGTGGTCCTCACCGACGGGCAGACCCCCTGGCCGGAAGCGCGACCTCCGTGCCGGACGGTCGTGGGTCTCTTCTCCCGCCAGGAGCTGGACGACTCATGGGACGAGGACGACCCCGACTACGTGCCGGACCGGCCGCCCGCGTGGGCCCGCGTGGTCGAGATCGGGTCGGTTCCGGCGGGTCGGTGAAGCCCTCGGGCGGGCACGGAGGCAGGCCGTTGTGCCGGGGCGAATCCGGCCGGACGGCGGCCGGACGGCCCTGGTGACGGGCGCCGGGCAACCCCTGGTCGTACGACGTCCGGACACGCCCGGTCGGTACGGCGGGTCGGGTTCGGCCGGTACGGGGGTGGGGGTCCGGTCGGTACGGGGGTGGGGGTCCGGTCGGTACGGGGGTGGGGGTCCGGTCGGTACGGGGGTGGAGGTCCGGTCGGTACGGGGGTGGGGCGAGCCCGGTTCGTACGATGGCTGAACAGGTCTGCTGGTCAGACGTGTTGGGGGCCTGGACCGATGGCCCTGGACATGGCCGATGGCCTGGACGCAGCCGATGGCCTGGACGCAGCCGGTGTGCTGGACACGGCCGGTGTGCTGGACGAGCTGTGTCTGACACCCGCCCCGATACGGCAGGCCGGCCGGGGGAGAAGCTACACGCTGTACCCCCCGTCCACCCCCAGCGCCTGTCCCGTGATGAAGCCGGCGCGGTCCGAGGCCAGGAACGCGACGGCCTCGGCGATGTCCCCTGCGGTGCCGAAGCGGCGCAGGGGGATGTTGTGGCGCGTGATCTCCAGGGCCGCGTCGTCGAGTTCGCCGGAGCTGATCAGACGGGCGGCGATGCCGTCGGTCAGCATGCCGGGTCCGACGCAGTTCACCCGGACGCCGTAGCGCCCCTCCTCCGCGGCCAGGGCGCGGGCGACGGCCTCGACCGCCCCCTTGGTGCCCGAGGAGAGCCCGTCGCGGACGGGGAACCGGCGGGTGGCCACGGTGGTGACGGCGACGACGCTGCCCCGGCTCTTCCGCAGCAGGGGCAGCGCGGGATGCACCAGATTGAAGAAACCCCCGGCGTCCGCGTCGAGTTGGGCGCGGTACCGGCTCGGTGCGACCTTGCTCAGATGCACCATCGGCACATGCGGACCGGCCGCGTAGACGAGGGTGTGCAGGCCGCCGAACGCCGCGGCCGCCTCGGACACGGCGGCGGCGACGGCCCGCTCCTCGCCCAGGTCGAGCCGCAGAGCCATGACATGACGGCCCTGCTCGGCGAACTCCTCCGCGATCTCCCCGGCGAGCGAGTCGGCGGCTGCTTGGCTGGAGCGATACGTGAACGCCACGTCGCTGCCCCGCTCGGCGAGCGTCCGTACGATCGCGGCGCCGATACCGCCGGTGCCGCCCGCGACGAACGCGGCACCCTTCCGATGCGAGAAATCCGCTCGTTGCGAGAAGTCCGACGTCTCCGACATCACAGTCCCAGGGATTTGGCGATGATGACCTTCATGACCTCGCTGGTCCCGGCGTGGATCCGGGTGATGCGCGCGTCCGCGTACAGCCGGGCGATGGGATATTCCAGCATGTTCCCGTACCCGCCGAACAGTTGCGGGCACCGATCCACCGTCCGTCGTTCCTTGCGGCAGAGCGCGCTCGCCGCCCGTCCGGCGTGTCAGGCCCGTCCGTCCCGTCAGGCGTTGGACAGCGACACCTCGGTGGACTTGATGAGCGCGACGACCTCGGAACCCGCCGTGAGGCCCAGTTCCGTGACGGCGTCCTTGGTGATCGCGGACGTCAGCTCGCCACCCGCGATCTGGATCTTGACGCGGGCCATGGCGCCTCCGGAGGCGACGTCGGTGACCGTGCCCGGCAGTTGGTTGCGGATGCTCACGCCCGTGACCGGGGCGGTCGCCAGGGACACCTCGGTCGCCTTGACCAGGGCCCGCACGGTGGAGCCGGACGTCAGGCCGAGCTCGCTCACGGCCTCCAGGGTGACGGCCGCGGTGATCTCCTGTCCGGCGTCGAGCCGGACCTTCACCGTCGCCATCACCTCACCCGGGGTGACGGACGTGACGGTGCCGGGGAGTTGATTGCGGATGCTCAGGCTCATGGGGGAGGCCTCGATTGCTGTGCGGCGTGATGGATATGGACGGTTACGCGTAGCTTGCCGCACACGCCGTCCCTCCGTCCGCGTCGCGGACCGTGTCGCTGTTGGGCCGAACGGGTGACCATGCGTAAGAATTGCCCGGTGCAGACAACGAGTGCGAGCCAGGACGGGGTGGACCGATGAACGGCCACGACGTCACCGATGAACAGTGGGAAGGGCTCGCCCAGGTCGTTCCGTTGCGCGGCCGGGACGCCTGGCCCTCGGCGGTCCGCCACCGGTCGATGCCCGAGGCCGAGACCGAGACGCGGCGCCGTTTCGTGGTCCTGCGGGTCAATGTGTTCGCGGACGCCCGCGATGTCGCCGAGACACTGATGTCCGGCATCCCGGTCCTCCTCGACCTGACCGGCGCGGAGACCGATGTCGCCAAGCGGGTCCTGGACTTCAGTACGGGGGTGGTCTTCGGCCTCGCGAGCGGCATGCACCGGGTCGACCGGAACGTGTTCCTGCTGACGCCGCCGGGGACCGAGGTGCGGGGGCTGATGGAGGGGGTGGGAGTCCCCGGACTCTGACTCCGCGGCGCGGGATCGGGTGGTCCCGTCCCCCGATCGTAGGAAGGTCCCCCGGGTGTAACGGTTCGTCTCCCGGTGGAGGCCTACCGTCCGCATATGACCCTGTCCTCGCCGGAAGCCCCCACGGCGGCGGAGGCGCGCCCCGCCCGTCCGGGCGTCACCGAGCTGCGGCTCGCCGCCTTCGCCACCCATCGCCGCCTCCGGTTCTCCCTCGGACCGCTCACCCTCGTCACCGGCCCCAGCGGCAGCGGAAAGACGGCCGCGCTGCGGGCCTACGAGGCGCTGGCGCGGCTCGGTGCCGGTGCCGAACTCCAGGAGGTGTTCCCGGACCCGGTCGGCTGCGTGCCCGAGCGGTCCCGGCCCGACGCCCAGCGCCGCCGGGGCTTCCGCATCGGCTGCACGGTGGACGGACCCGAAGGCCCGGTCCGGCTCGATGTCGCCGTGCAGGCCGAACCCGAACTGCGCGTCGTGGGCGAGCGGTTGTCGGCGGGCGGGCTGACCCTGCTGGAGACGGCGCTGCGCGACCCGGGCCGCCCGTCCGTCCAGGCGGTCTGGCACACCGGGGGTTCCGCCGTGGTGACCAGGGTCCCGCTGCCCGACGACCGCCTCGGCACCGCGCTGTTGCCCCTGCGGGTCGCGGGACGGACCCCCGGAGAGCGCCAAGTCCTCGCCGCCGCCGAGCAGATGGTGCTCGCACTGCGCTCCGTCTACGCCTGCGACCCGAGCCCGGACGCCATGCGACCGCCCGTACCGCTCGGCTCCGGGCGGCTCCTGCGGGGCTGCGGCAACCTCGCCGACGTGCTGTGGCGCACCCGGTCGGAATGCGGCCGGCGCTACGCCCACCTGGTCGCGGCGGTGCGCGCCGGCTGCGCGGGTACGGTCACCGACCTGCCGGCCGAGCTGCTCGGTGACGGCACGGTCCGGGCGCTCCTCGACCGAGGCGACGGCGTCCGTACGCCGCTCGGGCTGCTCGGGGACGGCGAGCTGCGGTATCTCGCGCTGGCCCTGGTGCTGCTCACCGGGCCCGGGGTCCTGGAGGTCGATCCGGCGGGCGAGGTTCCGGCCGCGTACCAGTCGCTGACGGTTCTGGCCGACGGCTTCGACCGCGGGCTGGACGCCCGGCAGACCGGGGAGCTGGTGCGGCTGGCGACGCGGATGTGCGAGCGGGGACACATCCGGCTGGTGGGCACGGTGAGCGACGGGGCTCAGGCGTACGGGGCGGCCGGGGCCACGGTGGTAGACCTGACGCCGTGAGTGAACTGGACGTAGCGACGCTGCAGCGCAGACTGGCCGAGTTCGCGGCCGCGCGGAACTGGCAGCCGTACCACACCCCCAAGAACCTGGTCGCCGCGCTGAGCGTGGAGGCCTCCGAACTCGTCGAGATCTTCCAGTGGTTGACGCCGGAGGAGTCGGCCCGCGTCATGGAGGACAAGGACACCGCGCACCGCGTGACCGACGAGGTCGCGGACGTCCTCGCGTATCTGCTCCAGTTCTGCGAGGTGCTGGGCATCGACCCGCTCGCCGCCCTCGACGCGAAGATCGACCGGAACGAGCGGCGGTTCCCGGTACCGGAGAGCCCCTGACGTCGCGGCCGTCACGGAGCCCGAAAAGAGGAATGCGTCACTCTCCGGAGTCGTCGAGTTGTCCCGATGCAATTCCGTGTCCACAGATTTCGGGCTTCCTCTGGCTTTTCGTCTCAAGGGACTTCACTCTGGGTAGTGAACAAGGGAGTTCGGGCGGACGTGCGAGAGCGCGTCGGACAGACGGGGGCAGCGCATGGAAGCGATGCGGCTCATCGTGGCGAGCAGACGTGCCCTGGCGGAGAGCGGTGATACCCCGGAGGTGATGGCGGAAGCGTGGCAGGCGCATTCCCTGGCTCAGGCGATCGGCAGCCGCCTGGCCGTGTCCGGACCTCCCGAACTCCGCGGTGAGGCCCTCGGTCTGACCGAGCTCGCGGGCCGCGGCTGCGGAGTGCTCGGCAGCCCCGCCCTCGGACTCGACGCGTTACGCGCCGCCCAGCTCACCGAGTTGGGCGACGCGCGCGAGTCCCTGCTCTGCCTCGGCGGCCTGCTGGGCGAGGTCGGCATAGCCCTCGTCGGCATAGCCTGCGCCGCCGCCGACGAGGGGACCTACTGGCAGTGCCTGGAGGCGATCGACGCGGCGGACGAGTCCCGCGACCGCGTCCTGGAGATGCTGCGGCGTCTCGCGGTGCGGGACGAGAAGCGGGTGGTGGAGAGGGATTCGGCCGCGGGGTAGGAAAGCGGGCCCCGCTGTCGAACCCGCGCCGTCACCACCGTCCGACCGGCCCCCGCCGCGCCGGCCGAACCGACCGGCCCCCGCCGCGCCGGCCGAACCGACCGGCCCCCGCCGCGCCGGCCGACCTGACTGCCCGCCTCCGCAGGCGGACCGACCGCCTCCGTCGCAGCAAGCCGGCCGACCGAACCGCCCGCGAGCCCGCCTCCGCAGGCGAACCGACCGCCTCCGTCGCAGTAGGCGACCTGTCCGCCCCCGCACGCGAACCGGCCGACCGAACCGCCCGCGAGGTTCGGCCGCTCAGGCGAGCTGGGGGGTCACCTCGGAGGCGATCAGGTCCAGCTGGTCCAGGTCGTCGAGGTCGAGCATCTGGAGATACATCCGCTGGGAACCCACCGCCTGGTACTGGGCGATCCGTTCGACGACCTCCGCGGGCGACCCCGCGAGCCCGTTCGCCTTCAGCTCGTCGACATCGCGCCCGATGGCGTCCGCCCGTCGCCGCACCTCGCTGTCGGTCCGCCCGACGCAGGCCACCAGGGCGTTGGAGTAGACGAGTTCGTCGGTCTTGCGCCCGGCCTGCCGCAAGGCCGCGCGCACCCGGCCGAACTGCTGCTCCGAGTCCGCGACGGAGGCGAAGGGGATGTTGAACTCGTCGGCGAACCGCGCCGCGAGCGCCGGGGTCCGCCTGGCCCCGTGGCCGCCGATCAGGACCGGCACCTTCGACTGCGCGGGCTTGGGCAGCGCGGGTGAATCCTTGAGCTGGTAGTACGTCCCGTCGAAAGTGAACCGCTCGCCGACCGGCGTCGCCCACAGCCCGGTGACGACGGCCAGTTGCTCCTCCAGCCGGCCGAACTTCTCCTTGGGGAACGGAATGCCGTAGGCCGTGTGCTCGGCCTCGTACCAGCCGGCACCCAGACCGAGTTCCACCCGGCCGCCCGACATCTGGTCGACCTGTGCGACCTGAATGGCGAGAACCCCGGGGAGGCGAAAGGTTCCCGCAGTCATCAGGGTGCCCAGGCGGATACGGCTCGTCTCGCGGGCGATGCCGGCCAGGGTGATCCAGGCGTCGGTGGGACCGGGGAGCCCGTCGACGGATCCCATGTGCACATAGTGATCAGAACGGAAGAAGGCTCCGTAGTGGAGGTCTTCGGCGGCCTTGGCGACGCGGAGCAGCGTCTCGTAGGTCGCGCCTTGCTGCGGTTCTGTGAAGACTCGAAGATCCATGTATCCATCATGCACCGGTCACAACAGGCGCCCCGTGCCGAACCGCTGTCACACGGTTCCCGATCGGGAAGCGCCATGGCCGACGGGGCCCGCAGGGGTGGGCGGCTCCGTCGGCGAGGCCCGCGGCGGGCTAGCGCCGCGACAGGCAACGGTCGCCCCGTCGCGACTCCCGGCACGCACTCTCGCCGCACTGGCCGAAAGCCCAAGTACGTCCAGTACGAGGACTTCCGGCCGGCACACCGAGAGCACGCACCGGGCGCCGCTCCTCGACGGGCAAACGTTGCCTGCCGCGGCATTAGCTCTGTCCGGCGAGCTGGGGATACAGCGCGGACAGTTCACCGGAGAGGCCGGCCTTGACCTGGCGGGTGATCGCGTCCGCGAGGACCTCGTGGGCGTCCGTCTCGATGCCGTCGAGGGCCTGCTCGGCGACGCTGTGCGCGGAGATCTTGGACACGTCGAGGCCCGCGGTCAGATCGGTGTCGACGTAGCCGACGTGCAGCCCCGTGACCTTGATGCCGCGCGGCTGGAGCTCCAGGCGCAGGGCGTTGCTCTGGGACCACAGGGCGGCCTTCGCGGCGCTGTAGCCGTCGGTCCCGGGCACCGTCACCCACGACAGCACCGAGTGGACGGTCAGGATGTGCCCGTCGCCGTTGCGCTCCAGGGCCGGGACGAAGGCCCGGGTGGTGAGCAGTGGCCCGAAGAAGTTGATGTCGAACTCACGCCGTAGGTCCTCGACGGGGGAGTCGAGGAAGGACGTGGAGGTCGTGGCGCCCGCGTTGTTGATCAGGAGTGTGACGTCCTGGGCCTGCGCGGCGGCTGCCGCGACCGATGCCGGGTCGGTGACCTCCAGCGCCAGCGGCACCGCGTCGGGGTGGGAGACGGTCCGCGGGTCGCGGGCCGTCGCGTAGACCTTCCGGGCGCCGCGTTCGTAGAGGGCCTCCACCAGGGACTTGCCGATGCCGCGGCTGCCGCCCGTCACGAGCGCGACCGAACCTTCGATGCTGGTCATGATCTTCTCCTCTGGGAAACACGTGGAAACCGATCGGTTTCCAGCAACTGTAAACCGATCGGTTTCCATAGCGCAATCGGAGAACGTAGGCTGGGCCCATGACACAGGCGACACCGACCGCGACCGCCGGCGCCTCGACCCGCGACCGGCTGCTCGACGCCGCGGCGGAGCTCTTCTACCGCGAGGGCGTCGGTGTCGGCGTCGAGGCGCTGTGCCGGGTGGCCGGGGTGTCCAAGCGCTCGATGTACCAGCTGTTCGACAGCAAGGACGGGGTCCTGGCGGCGAGCCTGGAACGCAGCGCGCCCGCCTACCAGGCGTTCCTGCTGCCCGCCGAGGACGACCGGCCGCCGCGTGCGCGCGTCCTGCACGTCTTCGAGCGCCTCGAGGAGCTCGCCGCCCGCCCGGACTTCCGGGGCTGCCCCTTCGTGGCCGTGACCGCGGAGCTGAAGGCGCCGGATCACCCCGCGAGCCTGGTGGCACGCCGCAGCAAGGACGCGCTGACCGCGTTCTTCCGGGCGGAGGCGGAGCGCGGGGGAGCCGCGGATCCCGAACTGCTCGCCCGCCAACTGACCGTCGCCTTCGACGGATCGAGCGTCCGGGCCGTCATGCAGGGCGTGGGCCTGGACGGCCTCGCCGTCGCGACCGCCGCCACCCTGCTCGACAGCGCGGGCCTGAACGGGCACGGCGATGCCCCGCACCAGGGGCCCCGGACTTCCGGCTGACCCCGGCCGCCCGCCCTCCGAGACGCCGGAAAACCCCGGGTCCACCTGGGGTGTTCGCTGTACGTTGTGGGGGCGCGCCGAGGGCAGGCGTCGCCCCCGCGGTCGACCGCGGCGCGGCGTGGCCACGGCTGCGAGCGCCGGGAGAGCGCGCCGGGAGCGGCGACGGCCGAGGCGCGCTCGCCCACCGCTGTGGCCCATCGGCACCGACGCGGCGCACTCCGGTGCACACGTCGCCAGCCCGGTGGGTTCCCGCAGCTCAGCAGACGTTTCGAGGCAGACCCACTGTGTTCCTGACGATCAGTACCACCGGTACCCCAGAGCGCCCCGCGACCGATCTCGGCTTCCTGCTGCACAAGCATCCCGACAACGCGCAGACGTTCTCGACCTCGTACGGCACGGCGCATGTGCTGTACCCCGAGGCGACCGCCGAGCGGTGCACAGCCGCGCTGCTCCTCGAGGTCGACGCGGTGGCGCTGGTCCGGCGAGGCAAGGGCAAGGGGCGCGGCGGCGCCCCCGACGCGGCGCTCGCGCAGTACGTCAACGACCGCCCGTACGCCGCGTCCTCGCTGCTCGCCGTGGCGCTGAGCGGCGTCTTCTCCAGCGCGATGAAGGGCCAGTGCACCGCGAGGCCCGAGCTGCCGGCCGAGGCCAGACCCCTGCGCATCGAGGTGCCCGCGCTGCCCGCACGCGGCGGTGCCGACCTCGTCCGAGGGCTCTTCGAACCGCTGGGCTGGACCGTGACGGTCGAGGCCGTGCCGCTGGACGAGCAGTTCCCGGAGTGGGGCGACTCCCGCTACGTACGCCTGGAACTGGCGGCGGAGGGGCTGACGCTCGCCGAGGCCCTGCGCCACCTCTATGTGCTGCTCCCGGTGCTCGACGACGCCAAGCACTACTGGGTGTCCTCCGACGAGGTCGACAAGCTGCTGCGGGCAGGCGAGGGCTGGCTGCCCGACCACCCCGAACACAAGCTGATCACCAGCCGCTATCTCTCCCGGCGTTGGTCGCTGACGCGGGAGGCCATGGAGCGGCTCGAACTCGTCCGGCTCGCCGAGACCGACGACACCGAGGTCGAGGAGATCGACAACGCGGTCGACGAGGAGAACGACACCGAGGAGAAGCCGGTGCCGCTCGCCGTGCTGCGCCGGGACGCGATCCTCACCGCGCTGCACGCGTCCGGCGCGAGCCGGGTGCTCGACCTCGGCTGCGGACAGGGCCAGCTGGTGCAGGCGCTGCTCAAGGACACCCGGTTCACCGAGATCGTCGGTGTCGACGTGTCGATACGTGCGCTCACCATCGCCTCGCGCCGGCTCAAGCTGGACCGCATGGGCGAGCGGCAGGCCGCGCGCGTCCAGCTCTTCCAGGGCTCGCTCGCCTACACCGACCGCCGGCTCAAGGGATACGACGCCGCCGTGCTCAGCGAGGTCATCGAGCACCTCGACCTGCCCCGGCTGCCCGCCCTGGAGTACGCGGTGTTCGGCTCCGCCCGCCCGCGGACCGTCCTCGTCACGACCCCGAACGTCGAGTACAACGTCCGCTGGGAGACCCTGCCCGTCGGACACTCCCGGCACGGCGACCACCGCTTCGAATGGACCCGCGAGGAGTTCCGTTCCTGGGCCCGCGAGGTGGCCGGACGGCACGGCTACGACGTGGAGTTCACCCCCGTCGGCCTCGACGACCCCGAGGTCGGCCCGCCGACCCAGATGGCCGTCTTCACCCTGGCCACAGCCGACACGACCGCGAAGAAGGAGGAGAAGGCAGCATGAGCGACGAGACCTACCAGGGGCGCGTACTGCCCGTCACCGACCTCTCCCTCGTGGTGCTGATCGGCGCGTCGGGTTCCGGCAAGTCGACCTTCGCCCGACGGCATTTCAAGCCGACGGAGATCATCTCCAGCGACTTCTGCCGGGGCCTGGTCGCCGACGACGAGAACGACCAGAGCGTCAGTGGCGACGCCTTCGACGTGCTGTACTACATCGCGGGCAAGCGGCTCGCGGCCGGCCGCCGGACCGTCGTCGACGCGACCAGCGTCCAGCAGGACAGCCGCCGCCGACTCATCGAACTCGCCAAGAAGTACGACGTGCTGCCCATCGCCATCGTGCTCGACGTGCCCGAGGAGATCTGCGCCGAGCGCAACGCGGCGCGCACCGACCGCGCCGACATGCCGCGCCGCGTCATCCAGCGACACATCCGCGAACTGCGCCGCTCGCTGCGCCAGTTGGAGCGCGAGGGATTCCGCAAGGTGCACGTCCTGCGCGGCGTGGAGGACATCGAGAACGCGTCGGTGGTGACCGAGAAGCGGTTCAACGACCTGACCCACCTCACCGGCCCGTTCGACATCGTCGGCGACATCCACGGCTGCGCCTCGGAGTTGGAGGCACTGCTCGGCAAGCTCGGCTATGTCGACGGTGCGCACCCCGACGGTCGTACGGCCGTCTTCGTCGGCGACCTCGTCGACCGCGGCCCGGACTCGCCCGGCGTGCTGCGCCGCGTGATGTCCATGGTCGGCTCGGGCAACGCCCTGTGCGTTCCCGGCAACCACGAGAACAAGCTCGGCCGCTACCTCAAGGGCCGACAGGTCCAGCACAGCCACGGACTCGCCGAGACCATCGAGCAGCTGGACCGGGAGAGCGACGAATTCCGCGCCACGGTCCGGGAGTTCGTCGACGGGCTGGTCAGCCACTACGTCCTCGACGGCGGGCGGCTCGTCGTCTGCCACGCCGGCCTGCCCGAGAAGTACCACGGCCGCACCTCGGGCCGGGTGCGCTCGCACGCGCTGTACGGGGACACGACGGGGGAGACCGACGAGTTCGGGCTGCCCGTGCGCTACCCGTGGGCGGAGGACTACCGGGGCCGCGCGGCGGTCGTGTACGGGCACACCCCCGTTCCGACGGCCACCTGGCTCAACAACACCATCTGCCTGGACACCGGTGCCGTCTTCGGCGGCAAGCTCACCGCGCTGCGCTGGCCGGAGCGCGAACTCGTCGACGTACCCGCCGAGCAGGTCTGGTACGAGCCGGCCAAGCCGCTGGCGACCGAGGCGCCGGGCGGTCACGAGGGCCGTCCGCTGGACCTCGCGGACGTGCACGGCCGCAGGGTCGTCGAGACCCGGCACGCCGGCCGGGTGGCCGTCCGCGAGGAGAACGCCGCGGCTGCCCTGGAGGTCATGAGCCGCTTCGCGGTGGACCCCCGGCTGCTCCCGTACCTCCCGCCGACCATGGCGCCGACCGCGACCTCGCACGTCGAGGGCTATCTGGAGCACCCCGCCGAGGCCTTCGCCCAGTACCGGGACGACGGGGTCGCCCGGGTCGTCTGCGAGGAGAAGCACATGGGGTCGCGGGCGGTGGCCCTGGTCTGCCGCGACGCGGGCGCGGCGCGCGAGCGGTTCGGCGTCGACGGCCCCACCGGGTCGCTGTACACGCGTACCGGCCGCCCCTTCTTCGACGACGGCGCCGTCACCGAGGAGATCCTCGGGCGGCTGCGGGAGGCCATGACGGCCGCCGGACTCTGGGAGGAGCTCGGCACCGACTGGGTGCTGCTCGACGCCGAGTTGATGCCGTGGTCGCTGAAGGCGTCCGGGCTGCTGCGCAGTCAGTACGCCGCTGTCGGCGCCGCGTCCGGCGCGGTGTTCCCGGGAGTGCTGACCGCGCTCGAAGGAGCGGCGGCGCGAGGCATCGACGTCACGGACCTCCTCGCGCGCCAGCGAGAACGGGCCGCGGACGCCGGGGCGTTCACGGACGCGTACCGCCGCTACTGCTGGACCACGGACGGCCTCGAAGGTGTCCGCCTCGCACCGTTCCAGATCCTGGCCGTCCAGGGCCGGAGCCTCGCCGCGCTGCCGCACGACGAGCAACTCGCCCTGATCGACCGGCTCGTGGAGCACGACTGGACCGGGCTGCTGCACACCACCCGGCGGCTCTTCGTCGACACGGGTGACCCGGAGTCGGTGCGGGCCGGTGTCGACTGGTGGCTGGAGATGACCGGCCGCGGCGGCGAGGGCATGGTCGTGAAGCCGGTCGGAGCTGTGGTGCGCACCGGTCAGGGGCGCCTGGTGCAGCCCGGCATCAAGTGCCGGGGGCGCGAGTACCTGCGGATCATCTACGGCCCGGAGTACACCCGCCCGGAGAATCTCGCCCGCCTGCGCGGCCGCTTCCTCAACCACAAGCGGTCCCTGGCCGTCCGGGAGTACGCCCTGGGCCTCGAAGCCCTGGACCGCCTGGCCGAGGGCGAGCCCCTGTGGCGCGTCCACGAGGCGGTGTTCGGCATCCTCTCCCTGGAATCCGAACCGGTCGACCCCCGCCTGTAGCGGGACGCCCCGCGGGCTTTCCGGTCGCACCCGGGCAGGGGACCGTGGCATCCGGCCCGAGCCGGAGCGCCCCGCCAGGGGCGCGGGGAACTGCGCGATCGGCCCCCACCGGCCCGCGGTGAACGGGAGACCCCTGGGGTGCGCCCGACTCGGGGGCACGGTCAGGCCCGGGTCGGCCGGGATGCCGGTCAGGGGCGCGGGGAACGGCGCGCCTAGCCCCCACTGAGCCGCGGTGAAGGGGAGACCCCTGGGTTATGTCCGGCCCGGGGCGCCGTGTGGTCCAGGCCGAGCCGGAGCGCCCCGCCAGGGGCGCGGGGAACTGCGCGATCGGCCCCCACCGGCCCGCGGTGAACGGGAGACCCCTGGGGTGCGCCCGACTC
>NZ_JBHWVI010000101.1:0-29907 GCF_042737005.1 Streptomyces sp. NPDC060027 | reverse complement strand
CTCCCACACCCCTCGCGTCGTCCCGGGGGGCCGCCCCCGCCCCCCGCCGAAGTGCCCCTCTCAGCTCAACCCACAGCCCCCTGCGCCCGGTTTCGCCGTAATGTGAGGATCCCGCACCGACCCGGCCGCATCTTAGGTAAAGTAAGCAAAGCGTCAAAGACGCGACAAGATCGTTCATGGTGTGCCGGGAAGTCTGGTCGGCGAGTGCTTCGTCCTGCCTGCTCGACCGGAGGTTCTCCCCGTGGCCGCGCCCCCTTCCACCGCCCGTAAGTTCTTCGGCCGGATGTCCCTGCCCGAACGGAACTTCGTGGTGGACGCGCTGCGCGCCGAGACCGTGGGCGGGGTGCTGCTTCTGGTCGCGGCGATCGCGGCGCTGATCTGGGCGAACACCCTGCCGGACAGCTACGAGACGGTCTCGCACTACCACTTCGGGCCGGCCGCGCTCGGGCTCGATCTGTCCGTGGAGCACTGGGCGGCCGACGGACTGCTGGCCGTGTTCTTCTTCGTCGCCGGGATCGAGCTGAAGCGCGAGCTGGTCGCCGGGGATCTGCGGGACCCGAAGGCCGCGGTGCTGCCCGTGGTCGCCGCGGTCTGCGGCATGGCCGTTCCCGCGCTCGTCTACGTCCTGACCAGCCTGGCCGGCGGAGGCTCACTCGAAGGCTGGGCGGTCCCCACCGCCACCGACATCGCCTTCGCGCTCGCCGTGCTCGCCGTCATCGGCACGTCGTTGCCGTCCGCGCTGCGCGCCTTCCTGCTCACCCTCGCCGTCGTCGACGACCTGTTCGCGATCCTGATCATCGCGGTCTTCTTCACCGACTCCATCAACTTCGCCGCGCTCGGCGGGGCGGTCGTGGGCCTCGGCGTCTTCTGGCTGCTGCTCCGCAAGGGCGTACACGGCTGGTACCTGTACGTTCCGCTCGCGCTGGTCATCTGGGGCCTCATGTACAACAGCGGCATCCACGCCACCATCGCCGGCGTCGCGATGGGCCTGATGCTGCGCTGCCACCCGCACGAGGGCGAGGAGCACTCCCCCGGCGAGCACATCGAACATCTGGTGCGCCCGGTGTCGGCGGGACTCGCCGTGCCGCTGTTCGCCCTGTTCAGCGCGGGCGTCTCGATCTCCGGCGGGGCGATCCACGACGTGTTCACCCGGCCCGAGACCCTCGGCGTGGTGCTCGGACTCGTCGTCGGCAAGGCGGTCGGCATCTTCGGCGGCACGTGGCTGACGGCCCGGTTCACCCGGGCCTCGCTCAGCGACGACCTGGAATGGGCGGACGTCGCCGCCGTCGCCACCCTCGCCGGAATCGGCTTCACCGTCTCCCTGCTCATCGGCGAACTCGCCTTCGAAGGCAATACGAGCCTCACCGACGAGACCAAGGCCGCCGTCCTGATCGGCTCGCTCATCGCGGCCGTGCTCGCCACGGCGCTGCTGAAGCTGCGCAACGCCAAGTACCGCGCGATGTGCGAGGACGAGGAGCGCGACGAGGACCTCGACGGCATCCCCGACATCTACGAACAGGACAACCCGGCGTACCACTTGCGCATGGCCGCCATCTACGAGCGGAAGGCCGCGGAGCATCGCAGGCTTGCCGAAGTGGCGGGTGGGGCAAGCGAGGGGAACGACGGTCCGGCATGATCTGACAGGACCGCACAAACACATGCAGAAGAGGGAGATCGCGATGAGCGCACCCGACGGCAGCCCGGTCGGCGCCGAACGCAGCATCGGCCAGCTGGTCGCCTCGGCGACGACCGAGATGTCCGCACTGGTGCACGACGAAATCGCCCTGGCGAAGGCGCAGCTCAAGCAGGACGTCAAGCGCGGCGCGGTCAGCGGCGGTGCCTTCTCGGCGGCCGGCGCGGTGCTGATCTTCTCCCTGCCGATGCTCAGCTTCGCCCTCGCGTACGGCATCCGGACCTGGAGCGACTGGAATCTCGCGATCTGCTTCCTGCTGTCGTTCGCGGCGAACGTGCTGGTCGCGGCCGTGCTCGCACTGATCGGCGTGATCTTCGCGAAGAAGGTCAAGAAGAGCCAGGGCCCGCAGAAGGTGGCCGCCTCCGTGAAGGAGACGGCGGCTGTTCTGCCGAACGCCAAGCCGCACCCCCGGCCCGAGCCGGTCGAGGACGTCGTCAAGGCTGTGGCACGCTCATCCTCATGACCGACCCCGCCACACCTTCGGCGCAACCCACCTCGGCCGTACGGATCGACCTTCCCGGCGGACGCAAAGTGATCCACCGGGACGTGGCCGCCAACGGCGCGCGCTTCCACATCGCCGAGCTCGGCGATGGGCCGCTCGTCCTGCTGCTGCACGGCTTCCCGCAGTTCTGGTGGACCTGGCGGCACCAGCTCGTCGCGCTCGCCGACGCCGGGTTCCGGGCCGTGGCCATGGACCTGCGGGGCGTCGGCGGCAGCGACCGCACCCCGCGCGGTTACGACCCCGCCAACCTCGCGCTCGACATCACCGGGGTCGTACGGTCCCTCGGCGAGCCCGACGCCGCGCTGGTCGGGCACGATCTCGGCGGCTATCTGGCGTGGACGGCGGCCGTCATGCGGCCCAAGCTCGTCCGCCGGCTCGCCGTGTCGTCCATGCCGCATCCGCGGCGCTGGCGTTCCGCCATGCTCTCCGACGTCAAGCAGACCGCGGCGGGCTCGTACATCTGGGGATTCCAGCGCCCCTGGATCCCGGAGCGCCAACTCCTCGCGGACGACGGCGCCCTGGTGGGCCGTCTGGTACGGGACTGGTCGGGGCCGCGGCAGCCGGACGACGACACCGTGGAGACGTACCGCCGTGCCATGTGCATCCCGTCGACCGCGCACTGCTCCCTGGAGCCGTACCGGTGGATGGTGCGGTCCATGGCGCGCCCGGACGGCATCCAGTTCAACCGGCGCATGAAGCGGCCGGTGCGGGTGCCCACGCTGCATCTGCACGGCTCGCTCGATCCGGTGATGCGGACGCGGAGCGCGGCGGGTTCCGGGGAGTACGTCGAAGCGCCGTACCGCTGGCGGCTGTTCGACGGGCTCGGGCACTTCCCGCACGAAGAGGATCCGGTCGCTTTCTCCACCGAACTGGTCAACTGGCTGAAGGATCCGGAACCCGACCGGTGACACCCCGGTCACCCTTGCGTGATCGCCCGAACGCGCCCGGTGTCACACCCGGAAATACGGACGGTGAACGCCTGTTCCTCGAACGGCCAATTGCCTCACGCATAGGCCAATTGAGGGGCTGGGGCGAGGTTATCGACCTTGGGGCGGGGGCAGACGTCGGGGTATGGGCTGGACGCACGACTACAGTGACGCAGCACGCAATCGCCGCTCGGCCACGGGTCTGAGCTCCCATCAGAGGGGCACCCCGCAGCTGACAGGCACGGATCCTCGCGTGGGGATTCCGCACATTCTGCGCCGCCGGGCCCGCTGGGTCTCGATGCGGCTGCGCCATCCACGCGGCTGAGGCCCTGCCCGCCGGTCAGAGCGCGCAGCTGTCGCTGTCCACCTGCTGGTTGGCCGTACGCCCCTGGGCGATGTCCTCCTGGATCTCGTCCGCGGTGAGCGCGTAGCCGGTGTCGGCGTCGTCGAGCGACTTCGCGAAGACCACGCCGTAGACCTTGCCGTCGGGTGTCAGCAGCGGTCCGCCGGAGTTGCCCTGACGGACCGTCGCGTACAGCGAGTAGACGTCCCGGCGCACCGTCTTGCGGTGGTAGATGTCCGGGCCGTTGGCCGTGATGCGACCGCGCACGCGCGCGGGCTGGACGTTGTACGAGCCGTTCTGCGGGAAGCCCGCGACGATCGCGCTGTCACCGCTGCTCGCGTCCTTCGTGCTGAACCGCAGCGCGGGCGCCTTCAGGTCCGGTACGTCGAGTACGGCGATGTCGCGCTCCCAGTCGTACAGGACGACCGTGGCGTCGTACTTCTTGCCCTCGCCGCCTATCTGGACGGTGGGCTCGTCGACTCCGCCGACCACGTGCGCGTTGGTCATCACCCGGCGGTCGCTGAAGACGAAACCGGTGCCTTCGAGGACCTTGCCGCAGCTCTGGGCGGTGCCCATGACCTTGACGATGGAATTCTGCGAGCGGGTGGCGACGGGGCTGCCGGCGAGCGCCGGGTCGGGCGGCTTGACCTCGGTGATGGGCTCGTTGGCGAACGGGCTGAAGACCTGCGGGAAGCCGTTCTGGGCGAGGACCGAGGAGAAGTCGGCGAACCAGGTGTTGGCCTGGGAGGGCAGCGCGCGGGACACGCCGAGCAGCACCTTGGAACTGCGGACCTCCTTGCCGAGCGTCGGCAGGGTCGTCCCGGCGAGGGCCGAGCCGATCAGCCAGGCGACGAGCAGCATCGCCACGACGTTCACCAGGGCGCCGCCGGTCGCGTCCAGGGCTCTGGCGGGGGACCAGGTGATGTACCGGCGCAGCTTGTTGCCGAGGTGGGTGGTGAGGGCCTGACCGACGGAGGCGCAGACGATCACGACGACCACCGCCACGACGGCCGCGGTCGTGCTCACCTCGCTGTCGTCGGTCGCCCAGCCCCAGATGACCGGGAGCAGGTAGACGGCGACGAGACCACCGCCCAGGAACCCGATCACCGACAGGATGCCGACGACGAAGCCCTGGCGATAGCCCACGATCGCGAACCACACAGCGGCGACCAGCAACAGGATGTCCAGCACATTCACGGAGGTCACCTTGTCATGCGCGCCAGTCGAGCGGGACCTGCTTATCGCGGTCCCACGGGCGCTCCCAGCCCGCGAAGTGCAGGATCTTGTCGATCACCCCGGCGGTAAAACCCCAGACCAGGGCCGATTCGACCAGAAATGCCGGACCCCGGTGACCGCTCGGATGCACGGTGGTCGCGCGGTTCGCCGGGTCCGTGAGATCCGCCACGGGGACGGTGAAGACGCGGGCCGTCTCGCCCGGGTCGACGACGCCGACCGGGGTCGGGCGGCGCCACCACCCGAGGACCGGGGTGACCACGAAGCCGCTGACCGGGATGTACAGCTTGGGCAGCACGCCGAAGAGCTGGACGCCGCTCGGGTCGAGGCCGGTCTCCTCCTCGGCCTCGCGCAGGGCGGCCCGCAGCGGCCCGTCGGCCTTCGGGTCGCCGTCCTCGGGGTCGAGCGCGCCGCCGGGGAAGGACGGCTGCCCGGCGTGCGATCTGAGGGTGCCGGCGCGCTCCATGAGCAGCAGCTCGGGGCCGCGGCCGCCCTCGCCGAACAGGATGAGCACCGCGGACTGACGGCCCGTGCCGTTCGCCGGCGGCAGGAATCGGCTCAGCTGGAGCGGTTCCACCGTCTCCGCGGCGCGCGCGACCGGGCCCAGCCAGTCGGGCAGACCGTCCTTGCTGAGGACCACCGGCCCGCCCTGCGTGTTGCTCGCGTCCTGTGTGTTGCCTGCGCGCTTCATCGCCACCCCCGTTCTGCTCTTCCCAACGCCCGCCGGGGCCGTGTTCGTTCCGTCATCCGGCGCCCAGTGGGGGTGCGGGGATGCCGCCCGCGTCCAGATAGGACTGCGGGGGGTTGAGCCGCTGGCCGGGGAAGCCGCCCTTCTCGTACTTCAGGAGCTTCTTCGCCTTCTCGGGGTCGGTCTCGCCCTCCCCGTACGCCGGGCAGAGCGGGGCGATGGGGCAGGCGCCGCAGGCGGGCTTGCGGGCGTGGCAGATCCGGCGGCCGTGGAAGATCACATGGTGCGACAGCATGGTCCACTCGCTCTTCGGGAAGAGCCCACCGACGGCCGCCTCGATCTTGTCCGGGTCGGTCTCGGCCGTCCACCGCCAGCGCCGCACGAGCCGCTGGAAGTGGGTGTCCACGGTGATCCCGGGCCGCCCGAAGGCGTTGCCGAGCACGACGAAGGCGGTCTTGCGGCCCACTCCGGGCAGTTTGACGAGGTCTTCGAGGCGGCCGGGCACCTCGCCCCCGAAGTCGTCCCGCAGGGCCTTGGAGAGCCCTATGACCGACTTGGTCTTCGCCCGGAAGAACCCGGTCGGGCGCAGAATCTCCTCGACCTCCTCCGGGTTGGCCTCGGCGAGGTCATCGGGGGTGGGGTACTTGGCGAAGAGCGCCGGCGTCGTCTGGTTCACCCGCAGGTCGGTCGTCTGGGCGGACAGGACGGTGGCGACGATCAGCTGGAAGGGGTTCTGGAAGTCCAGCTCCGGGTGGGCGTACGGGTACACCTCGGCCAGCTCGCGGTTGATGCGGCGGGCCCGGCGGACGAGAGCGGTGTGCGACTCGTTCCGCGGCGGCTCGGGAGCGGCGTGCGGCACGGGCACCGCCTTCTTGGCGGCGGCTCCGGCGGACCCGGCCTTCTCGGACCCGGCCTTCTCGGACCCGGCCTTCTCGGAGGCCGCCTTCGCCGACACGGCCTTCCTGGAGGCAGCCTTCTTGGCGACCGCCGTCTTGGCGACACCCTTCTTGGCGACCGCCTTCGTCGGCGTCACCTTCCGGGCGGCCGTTTTCGCGGGCGTCGCCTTTGTGGCGGCCTGACGGGCGGTCTTCTTCGCGCCCTCCCCGGCGACCGCCACCGGCGCCGCCTTCCGTGCGGCCTTCCGTGCCGCCTTCACCGGCGTCGACGCTGTCGCTTTTGTCGTTTCTTTGGTTCCGTCGGGGACCTGTTCGCCCACAGCGGAATCGCGACGTACAACCACCCGCCCAGCCCCCTTGGCCTGTGCTCTCACCGGCGATTTGGACACCCGGCCAGCCTAGAGCCCGGCACCGACATCCGCCCCGGACCCTGAAGATCGGCCCCCAATTGGCCCCCTGCCGCACTCGTTGGGACGCCAGTGCGGCAGACTTGTGACTGATCACACTGTTTGGACCGTCCGGCAAGATGGGGAACACGGTCCCCTGGTACCAAGGGGGAGCAAGATCCCCTGAGCAGGTCGACAAGGAGAGAACTCGTGGACGACGTTCTGCGGCGCGCCCCGCTCTTCGCGGCGCTCGATGACGAGCAGGCCGCGGAGCTCCGCGCCTCCATGAGTGAGGTGACCCTCGCGCGAGGCGATGCTCTCTTCCATGAGGGCGACCCCGGCGACCGCCTCTATGTGGTCACCGAGGGCAAGGTGAAGCTCCACCGCACCTCCCCCGACGGGCGCGAGAACATGCTGGCCGTCCTCGGCCCCGGTGAGCTGATCGGCGAGCTGTCGCTGTTCGACCCGGGCCCGCGCACGGCGACCGCCACCGCACTCACCGAGGTCAAGTTGCTCGGCCTCGGCCACGGCGACCTCCAGCCGTGGCTGAACGCGCGGCCCGAGGTGGCCGCCGCGCTGCTGCGCGCCGTCGCACGGCGCCTGCGCAAGACCAACGACCAGATGTCCGACCTGGTCTTCTCGGACGTGCCCGGCCGTGTCGCGCGCGCCCTGCTCGACCTGTCGCGCCGCTTCGGCGTGCAGTCCGAAGAGGGCATCCACGTCGTGCACGACCTGACGCAGGAGGAGTTGGCCCAGCTGGTCGGCGCCTCCCGCGAGACCGTCAACAAGGCGCTCGCCGACTTCGCGGGCCGCGGCTGGCTCCGCCTGGAGGCCCGCGCGGTGATCCTCCTGGACGTGGAGCGGCTCGCCAAGCGCTCGCGCTGACACCTTCAGCCGTACGTCGACGGGGTCCCGCCTTCTTCCGAGGCGGGACCCCGTCGTCGTCGCCCGTGCCTGCCGGCCTGCCCCTCCGCGGCGGAACCCCGCCGCCGTCACCCCTGCCCGCCCTCCAGGTCTCGCACGGCCCGAGCAGGCGTGCATGTTCTGCTCCAGGACGGCCGGCCCTGGCACGGCGGGCGCACGGCCGCTCAGGAGAACCACGGAGGACTCGACGCGCAGGGGTACATCCGGCGCGAGGACCCCGCTACCGCCCCGACGCGGTGCTCGCCCGCGAGACGAACGGCGGCC
Source organism: Streptomyces sp. NPDC060027 (assembly GCF_042737005.1). Classification (NCBI taxonomy): domain Bacteria; kingdom Bacillati; phylum Actinomycetota; class Actinomycetes; order Kitasatosporales; family Streptomycetaceae; genus Streptomyces; species Streptomyces sp. NPDC060027. The sequence continues at coordinate 22,052 of NZ_JBHWVI010000101.1, read as the reverse complement.
TCGCCCAGCTGTCGCCGCGCTGGAACGGCTGGACCAGCGGCCTCGGGAGATGGCCGAGGCGCCCGGCACGTACTACCCGGAGCGGGCCGCCGACCCGCGTGAGGCAGCCGTCCGCGGATACGAGGCGACCGGCGAACCGGCTGTTGCTCCGCTCGTACACGGACGACCTGGGCCCCTGGCTCGCCGGGGAGTACGCGCGCGTGCACGGCATCAAGGCGCCCCGCCCGTGAGGGCCTTCTCCAGGACGCCGGAAAACGCCGCCCCGGCCCGCCGGTCGTAGGGGCTGTCCGTGCCCCTAGATGAGCCCGTGCTCCCGCAGATAGTCCATCTGCGCCCGCACCGACAACTCGGCCGCGGGCCAGAGCGACCGGTCCACGTCCGCGTAGACGCGGGCGACGACCTCGTCCGGCGACCGGTAGCCGTTCTCGACGGCCGTCTCCACCTGGGCGAGCCGGTGGGCGCGATGGGCGAGGTAGAACTCGACCGCGCCCTGGGCGTCATCGAGGACTGGCCCGTGACCGGGCAGCACGGTGTGGACACCGTCGTCGACCGTCAGGGAGCGGAGCCGGCGCAGGGAGTCGAGATAGTCGCCCAGACGGCCGTCGGGATGGGCCACCACGGTCGTCCCGCGCCCCAGGATGGTGTCCCCGGTCAGCACGGCCCGATCGGCCGGGAGATGGAAGCACAGCGAGTCCGCGGTGTGCCCCGGGGTCGGCACGACGCGCAGCTCGAGCCCGCCGAGGCTGATCACGTCTCCCGCGGCCAGTCCCTCGTCCCCCAGCCGCAGCGCCGGATCCAGGGCCCGCACCTTGGTCCCCGTCAGCTCGGCGAACCGCGCCGCGCCCTCGGCGTGATCGGGATGCCCGTGCGTCAGCAGGGTCAGCGCGACCCGCTTCCCGGCCTTCTCGGCCGTATCCAGCACATTCCGCAGATGTACGTCGTCCAGGGGCCCCGGGTCGATGACGACCGCGAGCTCGGAGTCCGGCTCGGCCACTATCCACGTGTTCGTGCCGTCCAGGGTCATCGCGGAGGCGTTGGGGGCGAGGACGTTCACCGCGCGCGCGGTGGCGGGGCCGGAGAGGACCGCGCCGCGCGGCTGGCCGGGGAGGGCTGCTGCGTCGGTCATGCGGAGGCTCCACCGGTCGGGATGTGCTTGGTGAACTCGTCGTGTCCGGGCCAGGCGAGGACGACCTCGCCGTCCTCCAGGCGGGCCTCGGCCAGGACGGGGGTGAGATCACGTGCGGGCGCGGCGGCGAGGGCGTCGGCGGCGGTCCCGTACGCCACGATCCCGCGCAGGGTCGCGATGGTGGGCGGCATCATCAGCAGCTCGCCCTTGTCGTACCCGGCCGCCGCGTCGGCCGGACGGATCCACACCGTGCGGTCGGCCTCCGTGGAGGCGTTCCGCGTGCGCTGGCCCTCCGGGAGGACCGCCACGAAGAACCAGGTGTCGTAGCGGCGGGACTCGAACTCCGGGGTGATCCAGCGGGCCCAGGCCCCGAGCAGGTCCGAGCGGAGCACGAGCCCTCTGCGGTCGAGGAACTCCGCGAAGGACAGGTCCCTGGCGACCAGGGCCGCCCGGTCCGCCTCCCAGTCCTCCCCGGTCGTGTCACCGACCACGGTGTCCGGGCTGGGGCCGGCGAGCAGGACGCCCGCCTCCTCGTACGTCTCCCGTACGGCCGCGCAGACGATGGCCTGGGCGGAGGTCTCGTCCACGCCGAGCCTCTCCGCCCACCACGCGCGCGTGGGCCCCGCCCAGCGGATCTGCTGCTCGTCGTCGCGCGGGTCCACGCCGCCGCCCGGATACGCGTACGCGCCTCCGGCGAAGGCCATGGAGGTCCGTCTGCGCAGCATGTGGACCATAGGGCCGGCCTGGGTGTCCTTGACCAGCATCACGGTGGCCGCGCGCCGGGGCGTCACCGGCGTCAGCGTGCCCTCGGCAAGCGCCCGAATCCGCTCCGGCCACTCCGCCGGAAACCATTGCCCATTCCCCATGGCCGGAGGCTATCCCGAGCCGGGCGGATGTTCGAGGCCCAACCGCCCCCGCAGGCGTCTCCCGCCCCGTCCCGCACCTGGGGTTCCGCCCCAGACCCCGATCCTCAAACGCCGGAGAGGCTAAAACTTGCACCCGCACCCGGCAACGAACGGGGGCCGTGCCGGTACATCAGATGCCCGTCGCTCACGCCCGGATCGAGCAGCGGCTCCCTGGGAAGCCGACGTCTGATCCAACGGCGACGGGCGGATGTACCGGCACGGCCCCGACCCGCCCACCGGAGCGACACCGCACCCGGTGACACCCCGGAGGGCTACGCGTGCGTGAGCTCGACCTGGATCTCGACCTCGACCGGCGCGTCCAGCGGCAGCACGGCCACACCGACCGCGCTCCGGGCGTGCACGCCCTTGTCGCCCAGCACCGCACCCAGCAGCTCACTCGCACCGTTCAGCACGCCCGGCTGCCCGGTGAAGTCCGACGCCGAGGCCACGAAGCCCACGACCTTCACGACACGCGCGATGCGATCGAGGTCGCCCACGACCGACTTCACCGCCGCCAGCGCGTTCAGCGCGCACGTGCGGGCCAGCTCCTTGGCCTCCTCGGCCGTGACCTCGGCCCCCACCTTCCCGGTGACCGGAAGCTTCCCGTCCACCATCGGAAGCTGCCCGGCGGTGTACACGTACACGCCCGACTGCACGGCGGGCTGGTACGCGGCGAGCGGCGGGACCACACCCGGAAGGGTCAGGCCGAGCTCGGCGAGCTTCGCCTCGACCGCGCCGCTCATGCGGACCTCTCGCGCTTCAGGTAGGCCACCAGCTGCTCGGGGTTGTTCGGCCCGGGCACGACCTGGACGAGCTCCCAGCCGTCCTCGCCCCAGGTGTCCAGAATCTGCTTCGTGGCATGGACGAGCAGCGGCACGGTTGCGTATTCCCACTTGGTCATGTGGCCGACTGTAGCCGCTGCCGACCACCACCTCCCGCCCGAGCCACCCCCCTCCCGCCCGCCTCACCACCACCGCGCCCACCGACCGCATCCGGCCGCATCGCCCCTCCCCGCGAGCAGCTTGTCCACAGCCTCCTGCTTAGTCCGGCGGCGGACTGGTTAGGCTCGAATACGTGAGCAGGCTCCAGGTCGTCAGTGGCAAGGGTGGTACCGGCAAGACCACGGTGGCCGCCGCCCTCGCGCTCGCCCTCGCGACCGAGGGCAAGCGTGCCCTCCTCGTCGAGGTCGAGGGCAGACAGGGCATCGCGCAGCTCTTCGAGACAGAAGCGCTGCCCTACGAGGAGCGGAAGATCGCCGTCGCTCCGGGGGGCGGGGAGGTGTACGCCCTCGCCATCGACCCCGAACTGGCGCTGCTGGACTACCTCCAGATGTTCTACAAACTGGGCGGCGCCGGCCGCGCCCTGAAGAAACTCGGCGCGATCGACTTCGCGACCACCGTCGCGCCCGGCCTGCGCGACGTGCTCCTCACCGGCAAGGCCTGCGAGGCGGTGCGGCGCAAGGAGAAGAGCGGGCGCTTCACGTACGACTACGTGGTGATGGACGCGCCCCCGACGGGCCGGATCACCCGCTTCCTGAACGTCAACGACGAGGTGGCCGGCCTCGCGAAGATCGGCCCGATACACAATCAGGCCCAGGCCGTCATGCGCGTCCTCAAGTCCCCGGAGACGGCGGTCCACTTGGTGACGCTGCTGGAGGAGATGCCCGTACAGGAGACCGCGGACGGGATCGCGGAGCTGCGCTCGGCGAAGCTGCCCGTGGGCCGGATCATCGTGAACATGGTCCGCCCGGCACTCCTCGACGGCACCGACCTGGCACTCGTGGAGGCCGCTCCCCGTGCGGCGATCGCCAAGTCGCTCTCGGCGGCCGGCCTCGGCGGCGCGCGGCGCGGCGGACTCGCCGAACGGCTGGTGGAGCCGCTTCTCCAGCAGGCCGGGGAGTACGCCGAGCGGTACACCCTGGAGACCGAGCAGCGGAGCGTCCTGGCCGAGCTTGGCCTGCCGTTGCACGAACTCCCTTTGCTCGCCGAGGGCATGGATCTGGCGGGCCTCTACCAACTCGCCGCACAGCTGCGTAAGCAAGGGATGTCATGAGTCTGGACCCCGCCCGCGTCCTCGACCTCGACCCGCTGCTCGACGACCCGAAGACCCGCATCGTGGTGTGCTGCGGCTCGGGCGGCGTCGGCAAGACGACCACGGCCGCGGCCCTCGGGCTGCGCGCCGCGGAGCGCGGCCGCAAGGTGGTCGTGCTCACCATCGACCCCGCGCGCAGACTGGCGCAGTCCATGGGCATCGACTCCCTCGACAACACTCCGCGCCGGGTGAAGGGCGTCGAGGGGAGCGGCGAGCTGCACGCCATGATGCTCGACATGAAGCGCACGTTCGACGAGATCGTCGAGGCGCACGCGGACGGCGAGCGGGCGGCCGTCATCCTCAACAACCCCTTCTACCAGTCGCTTTCGGCGGGCTTCGCGGGCACGCAGGAGTACATGGCGATGGAGAAGCTGGGCCAGTTGCGGGCGCGTGACGACTGGGACCTGATCGTGGTCGACACTCCGCCGTCCCGCTCGGCACTGGACTTCCTGGACGCCCCGAAGCGGCTCGGGTCCTTCCTCGACGGGCGGCTGATCCGGCTGCTGACGGCGCCGGCGAAGCTGGGCGGCCGGGCGGGCATGAAGTTCCTGAACGTCGGGATGTCGATGATGACCGGCACCCTGGGCAAGCTGCTCGGGGGCCAACTCCTCAAGGACGTGCAGACGTTCGTCGCGGCGATGGACACCACCTTCGGCGGGTTCCGGACGCGGGCCGACGCCACGTACAAGCTGCTCCAGGCGCCCGGCACGGCGTTCCTCGTCGTGGCGGCTCCGGAGCGGGACGCGCTGCGCGAGGCCGCGTACTTCGTGGAGCGGCTGGCCGCGGAGGACATGCCGTTCGCCGGGCTGGTGCTCAACCGGGTGCACGGCAGCGGAGCCGCCCGGCTGTCCGCCGAGCGGGCGCTCGCCGCGGCGGAGGACCTCGATTCCATCGTCGCGGAAGATCTTGAATCCGGCGCCGCAGAAAATCTTGACGAGGCCCGCATTGTGGATCAGGGGGACGGGAAAGCTGGACTTCGTAACTCTCCCGACACGTACGGCAGTTCAGAATCACCGGCTTCCGAGACACCAGCTCCTGACGAAGGCTCCCCCGCCTCGACGGACAGGACGACCCCCCCGGACAGCACCACCGCTACGGACAGGACCGCCGCCACGGACCCCGAGCGATCCATCGACCAGCTCACCGCAGGACTCCTGAGGCTCCACGCCGAGCGCATGCAGTTGCTCTCCCGCGAGCAGCGCACGCGTGACCGCTTCGCCGCGCGCCACCCGGAGGTGCCGGTGGCCGAAGTGGCCGCGCTGCCCGGTGACGTACACGATCTCGTCGGGCTGCGGGACATCGGGAACCGGCTCGCGGCCCATCGGCACGAGCTGCCCGAAAGCTGAGCCTGCGAGAGAAGCCCGAGGGGGCGCCCTCAGCCCCTGCCGGCCCCCGCGACACCGGACGGGCCCTGGAAGGGCCCGGACGGCCTTGAGGGGCCCGGGGACGACGTCCTTGCCCCCGAAGGGCGGACTCCCCTCAGCCCACGGCCGCGTAGCGCTCGTACACCTCTTCCTCGTCGAGGGGCAGCAGGCCCGCTCCGCGCTCGTACTCCGTACGCGCGGTCTCGAGCAGGCGACGCCACGAGGTGACGGTCGGTCGCCGGCGCAGCAATGCGCGGCGCTCGCGCTCGGTCATGCCACCCCACACGCCGAATTCGACGCGGTTGTCGAGCGCATCGGCGAGGCACTCCGTGCGAACCGGACATCCGGTGCACACTGCCTTGGCCCTGTTCTGCGCTGCTCCTTGAACGAACAGTTCATCCGGATCGGTAGTGCGGCAGGCCGCCTGCGCACTCCAGTCGGTTACCCAGCCCATACCGGCGCCGTCCTCTCCCGAATCGAGGCTCCCCCACGGCGGCAGCGGCATATTCACCGCCGCCAGTTGAGGACGTTACGGAAGGTGGGCACAGCGCAACACCCCCTTCGGGCCCAATCTTGAATGGCCCGAACGGACTATGCGTAAGCGGCAGATCACCCGGGGGAGTGAGCCGAGGACATGCGCGACCATCCCGGCATACCGGGACAGTTCAGTCGAGTCACAACGGGCGCCGAGTGACACACAAGGTTGATTCGGACACACGCTCCACAGGAACGCGGAACCTCCGGAACGATTCGGGGTCGCCGGACGTATTGATACGTGGCCGCACTGCTGTGACAGTTGAGAGCAGCTTAGGCCAAGGCATATACGCGTGTCCGGCGAATGAGAACGTAGGCTGCCCTCATGCCAAAGAAGCGCTCGGGTGGTGGTCTGTCCCCTACGCAGCAGGCCGCCAAGTTCCTCGGTGTCAGCGTGCTCGCGGGCGCCGTCATGGCCGGAATCGCGCTGCCCGCCGCGGGCGCGCTCGGCCTTGCGGCCAAGGGCTCGGTCCAGGGATTCGATGACATTCCGGACAATTTGAAGAGCCCGTCGCTGAGTCAGCGGACCACGATCCTGGACAGCAAGGGCGGCCAGATCGCCACGGTCTACTCACGCGACCGCACGGTGATCGACCTCAAGGACATCTCGCCCTACATGCAGAAGGCGATCGTCGCGATCGAGGACTCGCGCTTCTACCAGCACGGCGCGGTCGACCTGAAGGGCATCCTGCGCGCGGTCAACCAGAACGCGCAGAACGGCGGGGTGTCCCAGGGCGCCTCCACGCTGACCCAGCAGCTGGTGAAGAACTACTTCGTGGAAGAGGCAGGCGACGACCCGACGAAGGTCGCCCAGGCCACCCAGCAGACCATCGGCCGCAAGATCCGCGAGCTCAAGTACGCGATCCAGCTGGAAGAGAAGCTCGGCAAGAAGAAGATCCTCGAGAACTACCTGAACATCACGTTCTTCGGGGAGCAGGCCTACGGCGTCGAGGCCGCCGCCCAGCGCTACTTCTCCAAGCCCGCCAAGAACCTGAACCTCCAGGAGTCGGCGCTCCTCGCGGGCATCGTCCAGTCGCCGAGCCGGTACGACCCGGTCAACGACGAGGAAGAGGCCACCAAGCGCCGCAACACCGTCCTGCAGCGCATGGCCGAGGTGCACGACATCTCGCAGGAGCAGGCCGACACCGGCAAGGCGGCGAAGCTCGGGCTGCACGTCAGCAAGCCGAAGAACGGCTGCATCACGGCGGCCAAGGGCTCCAGCTTCTTCTGCAAGTACGTGGAGAACGTCTTCCTGAGCGACCCGGTCTTCGGCAAGACCAAGGAAGCCCGGGCAAAGGTCTGGAACCGGGGCGGCCTGACGATCCGCACGACGCTCGAACCGCAGTCCCAGGCGTCGATCCAGGCGTCGCTGAAGGATCACGTCAACAAGTCCGACAAGGTCGCCGCCGCGGCCACCCTGGTCGAGCCCGGGACCGGCAAGATCCTCGGCATGGGCCAGTCGAAGCCGTACGGCTACGGGAAGAACGAGACGGAGATCAACTACTCCGTCAACTACGGGATGGGCGGCTCGAACTACGGCTTCCCGACCGGTTCGACGTTCAAGCCGTTCGTGGCCGCGGCCGCGCTGGAGCAGGGCCGGCCGGCGACCCAGGAATACTCCTCGCCGAACAAGATGCCGTACCCCAGCCCCGTGCAGACCTGCGGCAGCAAGCCCTGGACGAACCAGGCGAACGAGCAGGTCCCGAACGAGAGCGCGGACGAGAAGGGCCCGTACCAGCTGAAGGAGGCGATGGCCAAGTCGGTCAACACCTACTTCGTGCAGATGATCTCCGACATCGGCCTCTGCCCGGTGATGGACCAGATCGGCAAACTCGGCGTGGTCCAGGGCAACGGCGACAAGCTCCCCCAGGTGCCCTCCATCGCCCTGGGCGCCAAGGGCATCTCGCCGCTCACCATGGCCACGGCCTACGCCTCCTTCGCCTCCCGCGGCATGTACTGCACCCCGATCGCCATCGAGTCGATCAGCCAGCAGATCGGCGAACGCGAGAAGTCCCTGGACGTGCCCAAGTCGACGTGCTCGCGGGCCATGTCCGAGAAGACCGCGGACACCGTCAACAGCCTGCTGAGCGGCGTGATCGACTCCGGTACGGGCCAGCAGGCCGGTCTCACCGACCGCGCCAACGCCGGTAAGACGGGTACCACCGACGAGCGCAAGAACGCCTGGTTCGTCGGCTACACGCCGAACATGTCCGGCGCGGTCTGGGTCGGCAGCGCCACCCAGCGGGTCCACATGGTGGGCATCCAGATCGGCGGCGTCTGGCACGACAAGGTGTACGGCGGTCAGGTCCCCGGCCCGATCTGGCGGGACCTGATGACGGGCGCTCTCGTGGGCAAGGACTCCCCGTCCTTCAACCTGGTCAACATTCCCGACCCCCAGAAGGACAAGGACAAGGACGAGGACCGCGGCCGCGACGACGGGAACAACGGCCGTCACGGCGGCAACGGGAACGGCAACACCACCAACGGGAACACCATCAGCGGCCTGACCGACGGTGGTCTCACCGACGGCGGAGTGGTGGTCCCCTCGCCTTCCTTCTCCATCCCCGAGGGATGGATCCAGGGCAACGACAACGGCGGCAACGACAACGGCGGCCAGCGCGACTGACCCGTACGCCGGAAACGGCGCGTGCACGCGTGAACGCCCCGTGGGCCAGGATCGACTCCTGGCCCACGGGGCGTTCGGCGTGAGGCGTCAGCCCGCGAGCAGCTGCTTCACCACGGCGGCGACGCGGCCGCCCTCGGCCTGGCCGGCCACCTTCGGGTTCACGATCTTCATGACCTGGCCCATGGCGCGCGGCCCCTCGGCACCCGCCGCCTTCGCCTCCTCGACGGCCTGGGCGACGATCTGCTGAAGCTCCTCGTCGGACAGCTGCTTGGGCAGGTACGCGGCGAGGACCTCGCCCTCCGCCCGCTCCCGCTCGGCCGACTCGGCGCGCCCGCCCTGCGCGAAGGCGTCGGCGGCCTCACGACGCTTCTTCGCCTCGCGGGCGATCACCTTCTGCACTTCGTCGTCGGAGAGTTCGCGCTTGGTGGTACCCGCGACCTCTTCCTTGGTGATGGCGGTGAGGGTCAGCCGGAGCGTCGAGGAGCGGAGCTCGTCGCGCCCCTTGATCGCGGCGTTGAGGTCTTCCTGCAACTTCGACTTGAGCGTGGTCATGCCGTCAAGTGTCGCAGGTGCGGTGATGCGGCCGCCTGTTGATTTCGCCGCGCGCCGGGCAGGCGGACAGAGGCCGCTCGACTCCGTTCGCGCCGTTTCGTCCGCTCTCGCGCGCTTCGTGCCGGGTTGTCCACAGGGGGGCACGCGGGCTCGCCGGGGTCTGACACGATGGACGTATGCGCGCGCGATACGGAGTACCCCTGGGAATCACGGCGGTGGGCGCCGCCGGTCTGCTGTACTCGGCGGGGTTCGAGGCCCGTTCCTTCCGCCTCCGGCGGGTGACGGTCCCCGTCCTGCCGCCCGGGATGCGACCGCTGCGCGTCCTGCAGGTCTCGGACATCCACATGGTGGGCGGGCAGCGCAAGAAGCAGCGCTGGCTGCGCTCCCTGGCCGGCCTGCGCCCCGACTTCGTGATCAACACCGGGGACAACCTGTCGGACCCGGAGGGTGTGCCCGAGGTACTGGACGCACTGGGCCCCCTGATGGAGTTCCCGGGTGCGTACGTCTTCGGCTCGAACGACTACTACGGCCCCAAACCCCGCAACCCCGCCCGGTACTTGTTCGAGAAGGCACAGGGCCGTCATGGGCTGAACGGCAACAAGCCGGTCGTGGGCGCCGTCCACATCCCGTGGGAGGACCTGCGCGACGGCTTCGACACCGCGGGCTGGCTGAACCTGACGAACACCCGGGGGACGCTGAAGATCGAGGGCGCGGAGATAGAGCTGACCGGCCTCGACGACCCGCACATCAAGCGCGACCGCTACGCGCGCGTGGCCGGCGGTCCGTCCGAGTCGGCCGACTTCTCGATGGGTGTGGTGCACGCGCCGTACCTGCGCGCCCTGGACGCGTTCACGGCCGACGGCTACCCCCTGATCCTGGCGGGCCACACGCACGGCGGCCAGATCTGCCTCCCCTTCTACGGCGCCTTCGTCACCAACTGCGACCTGGACACGGACCGCGTCAAGGGCCTCTCCACGCATACGGCGGAGGACCGGACGTCGTACCTGCACGTCTCCGCCGGCTGCGGAACGAACCGCTACACCCCGGTCCGGTTCGCCTGCCCGCCGGAGGCGTCACTGCTGACGCTGGTGGAACGGACGTAGCACGCACCTCTCCGGGCTCCGGGCTCCGGGCTCCGGGCTCCGGGCTCCGGGCTCCGGGCTCCGGGCTCCGGGCTCCGGGCTCCGGGCTCCGGGCTCCGGGCTCCGGGGAATGATCGCTCAGGGGCGTGAGACCGAGACGGTTCGGCGCGCCGGGGATGCCAGCCGGAGGCGGTGCGAGGTTCCGGCGACGGCGGTGCGAGGCTCCGGCGACACGGGCCGCCGGCCTGTACTTGGTCCGGCCAGTCGGCCTGCACTGGGTCCGGCCAGCCCGTGCCGGGACCGGCCGCACGAGCCGGCACCGACGCCGGAGTAACCCACCCAGTCGCCCCATATCGCCCGAAACGCCCCACCCGCTTAGCGTGGGGCCATGATCAACCCCATACCCAGGGACATACCCGACCTCCCCGCTATACCGGGTATCCCCTCGTCGACCCACTACTCCTTCGTCCCCGCGACGGCGGTGGTGGCCCCCACGCGCCGCCCGGCCACGGCGGTCTACCGCGTCCTGGTGGCCCTCGCGGCGGCAGCGGGCGTAGCCATCGACCTGAAGCTGAGCTACTTCACGATCCAGACCAACCTGCTCGTCGCCGTGGTCTTCGCGGCATCGGCCCGCCGGGCCTGGTCAGCCCGCCGACCCCTGCCCGGAGTACTGACGGGCGGCACGCTGATCTACATCTCGATCACGGGCCTGGTCTACCACCTGATCCTGGCGAACGAGTCGACCCCGTTCTCCATGACAGGGGCGGTCGACACGCTCTCCGGCTGGCACGCGGTCGCCAACCAGCTCCTCCACACGGTCACGCCGATCGCCGTGGTCCTCGACTGGCTGCTGCTGACCCGCCCCACCCCGCTGGCGCTCCGCAACGCGGCGACCTGGCTTCTCTACCCCTTCGCCTACCTGGCCTTCTGCCTGGCCCGCGGCGCGATGATGTCGCCCGGGACCCCGGCGCGCTACCTCTACCCCTTCGTCGACGTGGACCGGCACGGCTACGCAGGCGTCCTCGGCAACACCGCCGTTCTCGGCGTCGCCTTCTACGCCCTGGCCCTGCTCATCGTCGCCCTCGACCACGTGCGCCCCGACCCCGTCCGACGCCGCGTACGACGCCCCGAAAACCGGATTTCGTCTCCGGCCACCAGTGGGCTAAAGTAAACGACGTCGCAGCGAGAGCAGCGACAATCGGGGTGTAGCGCAGCTTGGCAGCGCGCTTCGTTCGGGACGAAGAGGTCGTGGGTTCAAATCCCGCCACCCCGACAGCTGGATAGCAGTTCAGAGGGCCTTTACCGGATCGGTAAGGGCCCTCTGGCGTTGCCGCGTGTCTAACTGCGTGACTACCGATCCCTGAGTGCCTACGACCCTCGTCAGTCGGTGCCGAAGATGCCGTCCATGGCCACGGCACCGGTCTGGATCACGGGCCGGATCTGCTTCCGGTAGACCTCCTCCGTCACGGCTGTACCTGAATGCCCGACCAGCCGAGAGATCTCCTCCAGCGGGACGCCCCGGTCGGAGAGCAGAGACACGAAGCTGTGCCGGAGCTCCCGGGGCGTCCACTCGTCTGCGTTGATCCCGTCGATGCCCTTGAGCGCCTGGCGGAAGGCGCGGCGGACGTTGGCGGCGTCGAGCGGCTTGCCGACAGCCGAGGAGAAGACGAGCCCGTGTTCCTCCCATTCCTCGTCGGCGGCGAGCCGGTCCCAGCCCTGATCTTCGAATTGCCGCCAGAGGGCTTCGACGCAGCGCGCCGGCAGGGCGAGCGTGCGCCGGGACTTGCGGGTCTTGGTGTCCCCGCTCCGCCGGACCGAGCGCCACACGGCGATGTGCGGGGGCTGCGGCGGTTCGAAGTCCGGTCGCCCCTTGAGGAAAACGTGGTCCCAGGTGAGGGCCCGCAGCTCCTCGGTCCGGGCACCGGTCAGCAAGGCTACGACGATGTACGCGTACATCGAGGTCCCTTCGGCCCCCTTCAGCACTGCATCAGCCTGAGAGAAGGTGAGCGCCTTGGACGGACGGCCCGCCTGCCCCTGAGGCACCGAGCACAGTTCCACGACGTTCCGCTTCACCTTGTCCCGTGCCATGGCCCGCCTGACCCCGCGGTTCAGGCAGGAGTGGACGGCTTGGAGAGTGCGCGTGCTGAGTGTCTTCGCTTTGGCGGCCAGCCAGCGGTCCACGTCCTCCGCGCTCAGGTCGCGCAGCTTGCGGGCACCGAGGGAGGGAATGACGTGCTTCTGGCACAGGAGCGTCACCGTCTCGACCGTGCTGGGGTCGAGCCCCGCCAGGCCGTACGTCAGCCAGTCCGTCACCGCGTCCTTGACCGTGTAGTTGGTGGGCGCAATGGCGAGGCCGTCTTCGTGGTCCCGCAAGACCTCCTTGAGCTTCTGTTTCGCCTCGGTCTTGGTCTTGCCACTCCCCCGCTTGACGATCCGCTTCCCGCTCGGGTCGAACCCGAGGTTGGCTGTGGCGATCCAACGCTGTCTCTTCTCGTCCCAGTGCAGGCCGCCGTCACCACGACCACGACGCATAGCCATCAGGCGGCCTCCCCCAACTGGTTCTGTATGAAAGCCCGTACCGAGTCCACAGGTATGCGGCGAGCGCCATCGATCTTGATGGAGACGAGCCGGCGACTGCGGATCAGGTCGTAGACCTTGGAACGACCGACCTTGAGTCGCGCCATGACGTCGGCCACGGTCAACAGCTCTTCGTCATGCATGCGTCGGTGCTCCTTCCGTTCCGAGTGCGGGTTCAAGGGATGCGGAGAGCCAGGCTTCGGCGGAGGAGAGGCCTGTTCCGGCGAAGAACCAATGCGAGACGACGAGTGTTGTGTCGGGCTCACTTCCGTTGGCCAACGCGGCTTGCTCCCGGCGCCATTCAGCACGGGCATCGCGAAGAGCGCCGAGGGTGGTGGAGTAGCGGCGGGACTTGGTGGAGAAGTGACCGCGGAAACCGAGCATGTGGGCCCAAGCCCGGAGCCGGAGATCTTCTAACTCCTTGCGCGCGCCGAGGGTCCAGGCGGTGCGGATCAACCGGCGAGCGTGCTCGCTGATGTCGAGCTGGGCGAGTTCGGCGAGGAACCTGAGCGGACGGTCGACAGCTCCCGTGGCGGTCTCGGCGCCCTTGGTGGCGTACTTCGCGATGTAGGAGGCGACGGCCCGCTCGGTCAGCTCCTGACCGCCGTCGAAGTCGGCGGAGCGGATGGGGCGGACGTCGAGCTGACGACCGAAGGTGAAGGTGTGCGCGCGTCCGTCGATAGTCGGACCGCCCACGCGGACGACAGCAGCAGCGGAGCCGATGGCGTCGGCGAGCAGCTCGGTGGTTGCCCAAGCCGGGGGCGGGGTGTCGCCACCCTCGGGACCGTCGATGCGGATGACCGCGTGGAAGTGGACCGCACCGCGCTTCTGGTACTCGGCGACCTTGGCGAAGGAGACCCGGGCGAAGTCCGTGAAGTCTCGCTGGGTGAGGCCAGCCCGCTTGGCTATCTCCCGGCGGAGGTAGATGGAGAAGCGCCGCCAGAGCATTCCGGCGTGCGCGTTCCACAGGACGGCGCCCTCGTAGTCGTACGTCGTCGGGTCCAGGGGTGTGCCGAGCGAGTCGTCGTCGGCGTCGTGCAGGAGTCCGCAGCGGCAGGCGCGGACGGTGCCGCGTCGGTCTGTGGGCCGGTTGTGGACGGGGCCGAAACCGGGCGCGGTGAAGGTGGCGAACACCTTCGGGTGCCGGGTGACGGTGTCGGGGGTGCCCTTGCCGCCCCGCAGTCCGGCGGTGATCAGGTGGAAGGTGTCCCGGCGGTAGGTCTCCGCGCAGGCCGGGCAGCGGGTCGCGCGGCGGTTGTTGCAGCGCACGAGGAGGTTGCCTGCCGGGAGCGAGGCCGAGTCGAGGCGGTGAAGAACCCGGCCGATCTCACCGGTTCGGGTATCGACCGCGTGCTCGACGCGGTGGCCGTCCAGGCGCACAGGCTGTGTACAACCGCCGATGCCTCGGAGTTGTTTGACGAGGGCGGGCATGCCACCCAGGGAGACGAGCGCGCCCAGTTCTTCGACTGGGGGCGGGACGCGTCCGGTAGTAATGGGAACTGTCCTTTCGGTTTCGGTCGGGAGGTCCGCGCCTGCCGGGGCGGCGGGATGCTTGGCGGTATCGAGGCCGCCCCGGCAGGCTGGTCAGCGCTTGTGGGCGCTGTTGAGCAGGGAGCGCAACACCAGGGCCGCGATGGAGACGGAGACGGCCGTGATGGCGACCGTGGCCAGGAGTGCGGTCAGCACGACTCCGACGACGAGGACCGCGGCGACGGCGCTCGCCCCACGGCCGACGAACGGCGCGGCCGGGCGGCTGGCGGACGCCATCGGGGCGTGAGCGCAGGAACAGGTGACCGGGGCGAGGTGGTGCTCGACCGGCATGGCGGACGTGTGCGTGATCGGTACGGGAGCCGCGTCGGGCATCTTCGGGCGGAGCAGCATGGGGTTTCTCCTTTCAGCGATGGGTGCCGTCGACGACGTCGACACCGGAGCGGGTACCGGATTCGATGGCCGGGGCGAGGAAGGTCTGAGAGAGCAGGAAGCCGAAGAGGGCGATCACGACGGCCACCCACATGCGGACGCCGAGGAACTTGATCGCGGCCCAGGAGATGACGCCGAGGACGAAGACGAGGGGGAGGCTGACGGTCACGGCGGTCTCCTCAGCGGCCCGAGCAGCGGTGGGTGCGGGCCGCCAGCTCGGCGGCGGCGCGGCTGTCGTAGTCGGTCGAGAAGCCGCAGCGCGGTGCCGTGCAGGCGGCGGTGTGCTTCTCTCGGCCGCGGCTGTCGTAGTAGGTGGCGACCTGGACGGGGCCTATGCGGACGATCCGGCGGAAGCGAGGGTTGGCAGCCATCAGGGCAGTTCCTTCGGGTTCTCGTGGTTCTCGCCGGTGAAGTCGGCGACGTGGTCGAGCAGCCACCGCCGGATCTCCTCGCCCTCGATGTCGTCGGCGACGAGGATCACGGGTTCGGCGATGAGCATTGCTTCGGTGAGGCGGTTCTGTCGGGTCAGCTCGGCGGCGCGGTTGAGGGCGCGGAGCGTTGACGGACGCATGGGTGGAAGTTCTCCCGGGTTCAGGTGAGTTGAGTGGCGATGGCTTCGGCGAGCGGGGCTGGGACGCCAAGGCGGGCTCGCAGGGTGTCGGTGTCGATGGGTGCGCCCGTCCGGGTGCGGTGCTCGGCAGCCACCTTTCGGGCGTGGTCGACGAGCGCGGTCGGGAGCCGATCTGCCGGTGGAACGGCAAGCGCGGGACGCGAAGCAGGGGCAGCAGGCCGGGACGCAGGCGCGGATGCAGGGAGTGATCCCTGTTGCACCGCTTCGTTCGTCGGCTCGTCGTTCTGTTCACGCGGGTCCGGGGCCGGATCGGCGGGTCCGTGCGCAAGCAGCGTTCCGCCGAGGAAGGCGACCGCCGGCCAACCGGCCACGACAATGCGGAGCGAGGCAGGAACGTGGTGGAGGTCGAGGAGCCCGGCCGTCGCGACGTTGGCGCCGAGACTGGCGGTGAGCGCGACCAGGAACCAGCACCACCCGGCCGCCTTGGACTCCCCCGACCTCAGGCGCCTCCAAGCCGCCACCAACAGCAGATCGACGCTGATCGGGTAGGCCCACGCCTTCCAGCCGTCCTGTCCCGCTGCGACGGCCAGGTCGTGAAGGTGGGCGAAGGACAGCGCGGCAGCGATGACCGCTTGGACCAGTACGGCGTCCACGCGGACCGGAAGGGCGCGCGGTGCGGAGCGCTCGGCCACGCTGATCACGTCCTCTCGTTCGGTTTCGGGCATGGCGGGGGTAGGGACTTGGCGCGAGGCGGTCGCGCCGGCCGGTGGGTTGGTGGGTCAGCCGGTCGCCGGGTGCGGCTTGGTCACAGTGATCGGGACGTCCGCGGGCGATGCCGGGACGTGCGGCCGGAACGGCTTCAGGGCCGACACGTCGGGGGCGAGCTCGGCAGTCTCACGGCAGATGGCCGCGGCGTCGCCGAGGGACAGGTACGGAGTGCGCATGCGTCCCCAGCCGCCGGACGTGTCGCCGGACACGGCCAGGCCCGGACGGTCAGCGGGAATGGTGGCAGCGACGCCGACCGCTTCGGGGGCGATGTCACCAAGGGCCATTTTCGCCGAGGCCTCGTCGTTGACACGGTGGCAGACGCGGCCCGTCAGTTGAGCGCGGAGCATGGTCGCGCCCTTGCCCAGCTCGGCGCCGAAACGCTGGCCGCAGATCTCCAGGTAGATACCTGCGGCCCGCCCGAGCTGGGCGAGTCGGATCAGCTGGGTCACCATCTCGTCGCGTCGTTCCTCGTCCTTGCGACTTGCCACGAGGAAGAGTTCGGCCACCTCGTCGACGAACAGCACGATCGGCGGCGGCCGTTCGGCATCCGGTAGCCCCCACACGTCAGAGGTGATCTCCTCGTCAGGCGTGCCAGGCGCGATGCCCTGGCGTGTCTTGATCAGGTCGTAGCGATCCTCCATTTCCTGGACGAGGACGGGCAGCAGCTCGGCGGCTTCATCAGAGTCGGTGGCCAACGCCGACAGTCGAGGAGCGAAGGGCGCCAGCTCGACCCCCCGCTTGCAGTCGATGCCGACCAGCGCGACCGGTTGAGCGGCCAGCCCTGTCAGCAGATTGCGGAGGAACATCGACTTCCCCGACAAGGTGGCGCCGAGGACGAGTTCATGAGGAACGGCCCGGTAGTCGCGGACGAACACGGTCGCGTCCTCCCGCAGAGCCACCGGCACGGCGAGGAGGTCGTGCCCCGCACTGCGAGGCATCTTCACCTTGCGCAGCACGTCGAACCCGACCAACCGCAGCTCGACCACGCCCGGCTTGATCTCACGGACGTGGACCGCGTGAACGCCCCAAGCGTGCCGCAGCCGCTCACACGAGGCCGCCACGTCCGCCGGCTCCTGGCCGGGAGCCAGCCGAAGCCGAACCCGCAACCCCGTGGAGGTGGGACGAATCAGCCCGCGGCGCGGAGGCACCGGCCGAACCTCACGACGGGTCGTGGCCCGCACCGCCAGGGCCCGCAGACGGGACGGCTGGACCGTCAACCCGCACGCCTCCATGGTCGAGCTGTACGAGCCGACCAGCCGAGCCACCGACACGGGCAGCCCGACCGTGGCCCAGTAGACCGACGGATGCGCCTTCCGGGCGTAGACCGCCCCGCCTAATAAGGCGAGGGGCCCACCCAGCTCGGCCAGGGTCATCAGCTCGGACACGAGATCAGTTCTCCTGTCCGACGGGGAAGGCACCCGGGACCACGGCCGCCGCACGGTAGGCGATTCCGTGACGGGCCTGCCCGCTGAAGACGCTCTCCCAGGGACGAGCGACGAGGCCCGGAAGGGAGACCGGAGCACCGACGGCCAGGCCACCCGTGACACCGCTCTCCGGGACGGTCACCGCGATGAGCGACGACTCCCCCTCGTCGATGTAGACGACGCCGACCTTCATCAGCGCCTCCCCGCTGACCGCGTCCTTGGCGATCTCGCCTGTCTGCCGGTCCTTGACCTTCGGCTCGGGGGCCTCGGTCAGCAGGATCGTCGCGGACGAGGTCTCAACTCGAATTGCACGCACAGAACTTCTCCTTCATCGACACCCGCCAGACAACCTGACAGGTTGACTTAGCAAGTTCGAAGTTAGAGATGCCAGGTTGACTTGTCAAGTCACTTGAAGGGCTCAGCGGCGGCACAGGCGCGATCACGAGCGCACGATGAGAACAGCGCCTCCCGGAAGGACAAGCAATGAGCGAAGTCCCCGACAACCAGAACCCGCACACCCAACCACCGCAGGCTTGGGGCCCACGACCAGCCGCTACGCCACCGCCTCAACCGCGCCAATGGGCCGAACCCCCGCGGGCTTCTCCTTCGAACCAGCCGCCTGCGGGACCGCCGGCGCCTCCCAGGAAGCGCCACCGGGTGTTCTTCTGGTTCTTCCTCGCGGTACAGATCCTCTTCCTGGTGTGGGTCATAGCGGGCGCAGCCAGCGGAAACGGGACAGATGAATCCTGCTCAGGCCTGACAGGAGACAGCCTGAAGATCTGCCAGGACGCCGGCGACGTGGGCACCACGATCGGGGTCGGCCTGATCATCGGCCTCTGGGTGGCCGCGGACTTCATCCTGGCCCTCACCTACGTGATCTACCGGCTCGCCCACAGGCAGCAGCGGGCGTAGCGCCGACAACGCTGAGACTCCTCGCGATCAGGGTCAGTCGAGGCGGTATGTCTCTTCGAGTTCTTGCCGGGCAGCCGGCAGCAAGATATCCGTGACCTGCAAGGCTTGCCCCGACGCGTCACATGCAAGGACAAGCACGGACAGAACCGGTTCCCCTTCAGGCATTTCGAGGAGATCCGCTTCCTCCTTGCTCGGGATACGCGCCGAAAGTCGCTCCATGACGTGGTCGAATCGGATCTTCTTGCGCGCTTCGAGGTGCACACGCAGCCCCTCGCCGAGCAGAGCCGAGTCGGCGAGTTCAGTACCCTCCGCCATGTCGACAGAGAAGTAGGAAGAGGAGAGCTCAACCGGCTCTCCATCCGCTTCGATCAGCAGTCGCCGAAGGAGCACTTGCGTCTTCCTGGGCACACCCAGGAGCGCTGCAACTCGGGGCGGAACAGGCACCTGACGGACTTCGACGAGGCGCCCCGGAGCCTGATCCTCCTGACGGTCGAGCACCTCCCGGCCACGCCGGACCTTCTGCTCAGCCGCTTCCGGCCGCCCGCGGACGATGGTTCCGAATCCCTGCCGGGACTCCAGCCAGCCGTCCCGCTTCAGCAGCTCCAGCGCGCGGACGACCGTGGGCCGGGACATTCCGAAGGCTTGGACCAGCTGATTTTCACTCGGGACCCGGCTCCCGGGCGGGTACGTACCGTCCTCGATACGCCCCTGGAGCGTCTGCGCCAGCCGCACATACTTGGGTGCAGCCACCTCGTACGCCATAGCCCCGCCTAGTGAGAATCCGCCAAGTCAACCTGTCAACCAGCCTACTCACGCGAGCGGGTACTGAACACCCGAAGACACGCAGGCGCCGAAGGCGGGGATCGACTTCACGGCTTCCAGGCTTCGTCGATCTGGAACCACACGACGGTCCCGCCGAAGCGACTGGGGCCGGCGGCCCAGGAGTCCGCCAGCGCGTTCACCAGGCAGAGCCCGCGGCCGTGCGCATCGTTGGCTCGGGGGCTGCGGAGCCGAACGTCCGCCGGGAAGCCCGGGTTGTGGACATCTACCCGCAGGGACTCCCCCAGGCGCGACCACTCGACCCGGACCCGCCAGGGTTCTTCGGCTTCGCCATAGAGGATCGCGTTCGTCACCAGCTCGGAGAGCATCAGTACGCAGTCGTCGATCGGGCAGGCCAGGTTGTACAGGGCGGTGAACTTCCGGAACCATCGCCTGGCCCGAGCCACGGACTCGGGCACGGGATAGAGGGTCATACCCCCGATCGGCGTTGGTCCGACAACCGCGGCTCCGGACTCTTCACGCGCATCCGTCATGAGCACCACTACTCCTTACCGGTGCCGTCACAGTCGAGACAGCGCCGCTTGGACGTAGCACGGACGCGAGCATCAGTGGCGGAGAGCGCCAGGGCGGAGCGGGAGCCGACGTGCTTCCACCCTCGCCCCCGGCATCCACGGCAGACCGCTTCCCGCGAGACGTGCCGTAACTCCCCGCACTCCTGGCTCACGTCCGTGCCCCTTCCGGTCAAGTGGCCTTAGCCACTTACTGGATAGTGGCATTAGCCACTCGGAGCCACAAGCGATTCTCGGAGAGAAGGCCGATTTTCTAGCTGATCGGGTAGCCCTGCTCGAACGCCCAACGCCCAGGCGGGTACGTGGCCTCAGCGAACTCAAGAGGTCGGTCCTGCAGGTCGTAGACCACGTGATGGACGATCAGAACAGCCGCCCCGGGTTCAAGTTCAAGGTCAGCAGCCTCGTCCTCGGTCGCCAGCCGGGCACACATCCGGTCTTCGGCATAGCTTCCCTGCCGACCCGTGACGCTCTCGACGTACATGAGCGTCCCCTCCTGGATCCGGTCAGGATCACAGAGCTTGGGCGCCCGATCGCCGACATCGGCACCGAACCACGACGTGGAGATGGTGATGGGACCCGACTCGTTCTTGGTGACGCGTCGACGGTGAACGGCTTGGGTTCCCTTCGCCAGGCTCAACGCCTCAGTCACGTAGTTGGGGGCCTTCAGCCAGCCGGCGGACGTGATGACCGCGTACTCACCCGGCGTGTAGATCTTGCCGGTCTGCTTGGCGCGGCCGTAGAGCTCTCGAGCACGCCGATTCACCGCGAGGCCCCGCACGTAAGTGCCCGAACCCTGACGCTTCTCGACCAGACCTTGGTGACTCAGAGCCTCCAGCGACCGCGCCGCCGTCGGGCGTGAAACGCTCCAGTCGGCGGCCAGTTGACGTTCCGACGGAACCTCGTCACCAGGCCGCAAGTCGCCTCGCAGAATCTGATCGCGAATGTGGTGTGCGATCTGGAGGTACTTGGGCTGGGTCTCTTCGATCTGCGGCATCGGAGCCCCTCCCTAAGTGGCTATGACCAGTAGCCACTATAGGGTGAGTGGCCAGCAGGGGAACCCGTACGCTGCGAGGGTGACCCGCTTGATCGTGGCAGCCGGAGGAGGGGGCGACGCAGTCGCCGCCGCAATGCTCGACGCAGCCCTCTACGGGGGTGACGGCAGTCCGGCGCTGATCCTCACGTACGCGTGGGACCGCCTCCTGATCGACCCAGTGCCGGGACCCCGAGGGCCGGCGAACTTCACGGGTCTACGCCCCCTCACACGAAGCGTCTGGACGGTCCCAGCCGACGCACGGCCCATCGCCCCCGCGGGCTCCACGCTCCCCCGCCTGGCAGCCGAACTTCCCCACACCTTCGCCCTGATCGACCCCACGCACGGCGCCGAGGGCGTCACCCGCCAGCTCGAAGAACTCATCGAGCACCTGGCTCCCGAGTCGATCGATCTCCTGGACGTGGGCGGCGACATCCTCGCCAAGGGCGACGAACCCACCCTCCGCAGCCCGCTGGGCGACGCCCTCACGCTGGCTGCATGCTGCCAAGTCAACGCGCCCGTGCGGCTCTTGGTCGCCGGTCCCGGCTTGGACGGAGAGCTCCCGGCCGAGCTTCTGGCCGACCGCATGGGCCCGGCAATCCTGACGCTCACGGCGGAGCATGCCGAACCGGTCAGCTCGGTCCTGGAGTGGCACCCGTCCGAGGCGACAGCGATGCTGGCGGCCACGGCCCGCGGAGTCCGAGGCCTCTGCGAGGTCAGGGACGCCGGTCTACCGGTCCCGCTCACCGACGAAGGCCCCACCGTCCACGAAGCGGACCTGGACGACGCCCTCAACCGCAACGAGCTCGCGCGCGCCATCCTCGCAACGGAGACTCTCGCCGAGGCGGAGCAGTACAGCCGCGAGGTCTGCGGGTACTCAGAGATCGACTATGAGCGCAACAAGGCCAGTTGGCTCGGCAGCCAGCCGGAACAGAAGCTCGACCCTGAAGCCACGCTCCGCCAGCTCGACGAGTTCGAGGCTCAAGCCCGCGACCGCGGCAACACCCACACGACGTTCCGCAGGATCACCGAAGCCCTCGGCCTCAACGGCAAGCAGCGCCAGGACCTCAGAGCCCTTCTGCTCAGCAGCCGTCCGGAGCAGTACGACGCCCCACTGTGGCGCATCCCCACCGAAGCCTGAGTAACAACTTTCTCTACTGGTTCAAGGCCCGCGCATAGCGCGGGCGCGCGCCGCCTCGATGGCGGGGCCGCCGCCTGTCT